>JAISIB010000055.1 GCA_031262265.1 Prevotellaceae bacterium | reverse complement strand
TCTCTTACTCCGATTACTACTAAACGGAACCGATAAACAAAGAAACAAGAAATACGGATTCCTTTCCTAATTTATTCCGATATATCCTTAAACCATATAATCCTATCTTACAATACAACTATACCTCCGAGAGGTAAACATATCTTTCAATACAACCATATCTCTTAGGATACCTATTCATTCACCTGTCCGTATTAAACATCCTAACGCGGACGAATACATACTAAACAAAATTGACGGCTTGACAAAATAATATATATAACTCGCTGTAAACTTCCGCCTCCACATCGAAAGAAGAAGCACCACTTGTCGCGTATGAAAAAATTTCAAAGAACGAAACTCCGTTTTTTTTGAGCGAAGCGGATGCAAAGGTAATACTTTATTCTAATAACTTCCAAATTTTCGGGGAAATTTTATCAAGAATTTAGTAGTTTCTTTCACTGTCCGGCTACAATCTCTTTTGGAGCGGGCACAAAAGTAGTACTTTCTTTTATGACAGCCAAACGGATTGTAACTTTTTTGAAGCCGGAAGCGAAAATATCCGGCTTTGTTATTCTATTTTCTGACTTTGTTATTTCACTAACATACGAGCTTATTGTCGCAGGAAACGGCCTTAGAAGGATGCCGAGAAGAGAAATTCAAAGCCGAGCGTAGGTTTTTTGTTTGAAAAGGGAAGAATCGTACGCACGCCCATACTCACAGGAAATTCCGTCTGAATCAAATTACAATCCAACAGGAAGTCTACCCCACAAGATTGCCGCGTATGATACACATCATTACGGCCAAGCGTATTATACAAGTCATAAAATACATTGGAACGCATACGTCGTACGTACATCAAACGACCTAAACTCCAGTCGGGCATAGCCCATGTGAAATTATAATCGGCACGGAGCGTGTACATTCTACGGGCAGTGTAATCATAAGCATACCCGCGCGCCGAACTGAGTATCTGCTTGGGAATACCACCGTAGTCCCCGACCGTTTGCTGCTGATATGCTGCACGTAGCATAAGTCCGTCGTTACGCCGCAAGCCCGGTAAATAGCCCGTTAAGCGTCCTCCGTACAACGAGCCGTAATTGCTGGCGTCCCCGATAGTTGCCAGGTGGAAGATCTGTGCTTGAAAACCCCAACGCGGAATAATATCTCGTTTCGCCATTCGACGATAATAGGAATAGGTAACAGAGGAAAACAGATAAGTGAAGTCCTTCATCTCGCCAGGCTCTTCGTAATGTTCGTAACGATTGTTGGTATAATAATAAGAAACGGATGGGCGTAGCGTATGGACATAATAACTGCGCGTAAAGTTAAGCGGTAAATATGTCGTCGCCGATAGTTCTAACCGCGTACGACCCGGAAACGAACGAATGGCACGTATCGGTTCGCCGATGCTCGTTTGATTCCATCTTACATCAAAGGCTTGTCCGCCGTAGTCGGCTTCCAATTGCAATACGGGATATATGCCCGTATACGTAAAATTGAGTTTACCGTGATTATATCCGTCATCAATATACCAAGCTGCCTGAGTTATGGCCGTATTTAATGCATTTTGCGATAGCAACATCACGCCCGGTTTCAGTGGCAGACTGAAACCGTCTGATCCGATCGTCAGTGCATCATCTATGTCAAAGTAAAAAGGCAGCCAGCTATGGACATTCAATAAATGAGCAAGTTTGTGGTATGGTTTCGGAGTAAAGGTAAACTCACGAGTCTCCGTAGTATCTACCCGAGACTCTAACGGACGACTAATAGCCTGTGCCAACGCCGGTTCGTAAGGCTTCGTAAAGTCAGCCGGATACGTGCGAAGTGTGTCCCGCCGCACGACTGACAGATGATAGCCGTTTATTCCATAATCAGCAAACACCAATTTTCCATCCGCCGACGGGGCAGGCATAAAAGCACCGAAGCGCGCAGTAGTCAGCCGCTCCACTTGTTGCGTTTGAACGTTCAGCGCGTAGATATTATTGGTACCATTTAAGCCAGACTCAAAGAAAAGCGTATCGCCCAAAGCACGTAAATGATTGATGTTCGCACGCGTATCCGCCAACAAGGTCGTCCAACGACCGGTTTGCGTATCTAATCGCCAAATACTCAAACCATCGTCCGTCAAGACGGTTGCTGCCAGCTCGGAATTGCCTATCCACTCCAATTCTTTGGCAAACCCGTTCTCAGGAATTACGAAGCGGCGTTTCTCTTGTCCGCCGCTAAGCAGCAGTACATAGTTCGTTCCTGTTTCCGTCGGGTATGACACCGCCATATCTTCCCGACTGTTGACCGCAGGCGACAGGTAACGTGTCTTCTCGGTAAGCGTTTCTCGTTTTCCCGTTGTCAAATCATAACTTTTAATCACCGAATAATTCAGATGCTCCCACCGCAAACTCGGGACAATCTCACTCCAATACACTTTTCCGCCGGATACGGTAATTCGGCCGTTGAGTGTCCCTATATATATAAGGTGTATTTCTTCGCCATTCGGTTGAATACGCACCAACGCATTCAAATCGTCATACCCGGACTTTACTGCCAGCACACTCCCGTCCGGCAATGCGTACGGATACTGATATGCCGTATAATCCGTAGTAGGCCGCGTCAAATAAGCAGGGCGAAATCCCGATTGTACATAGGCGGCTTCCTGTTGCTGCCATTCTTGATTCAAGAAGTCGAAAGTTTCTTTAAACAAGTCCGTTGTATGAAGATGCGTCGCATGCTCCAATGCTTTGCTGAAAGGAGGTATATTAAATATTCGCCGCGTATAGCGATCAAGAACGGTATCCCAAATGTCTGCGCCAAACCTCTTTCGGGCATACGCAGTCAGATTGTAGCCGAACGCATATTTATCTCCGACTTCATGCTTGTACGAACCTAAGTACCACTTATCGTATCGGAAACGCTCACCGGTTACTTCGCGTGCGCGATAGGACATGGAGAATTCAGGCAGTCGTCCACGTCCGCTACCAACCGATAAAGCAGTTTCTGCCGCCACGGCATCTCCCTCAAAGAACCACGTAGGAACAAACAAACCGGCCAAACCGGCCGTATGTTCTCCGATCAGATAATATAGGGGACGAAAAATACCATTGTTTAGTTTGTTCATTTGCACCACGTGCCGCGATTCATGCAAGATTAGTTGCTCTCGCCATGATTGGGCAAAAATACTCGTAGAAGGGGTAGTCAATAGTTCCATTCTTCGCGGCGCCCAAGATACCAAGCCGTTAGATTGCATATTACCCGGGTGTAAAACTACCGGATAGTGCCAATCTTTACGTCCGCCGATACCTTCTTTTTCATACGGCAACGCACGTTCCAACAATTCGGCATAGTGTCGAGCCAACGAATCTGTTCCTTGTGGATATATTAAACGGTAATGGGGAGTGCGCACCGAATACCAACGGTATGATGAAGGATCATTTCCGTAGTTCACGTATTGTGCGTGTAACGACAACACGCCAATAAGAAACGAAGCACATAAGATCGCGCACCGACGAAGAATTGATTTTATCATATCATGAGATACACAGTCATTATTTATGCGGGCAAAAGTACGGAGAATCTTCCACTTTTCAGCAGATTAGGGAGTAATAACGAGAGTTTACTGTGAATCAGTGCGTTAGATTCAATGCTGCTGTGGTCTGCTTTTTGCCCAAAAGGCAGGCATAGGTGGATCAGTTACATAACACTTTGCCACATAGCTTCTGTCGATTCACTATCTTTTCAGCGGCGCAATAGTTACGTGCCGTGCGTTCCGAGATACTTTTTGCCGTTATCGGAAAGATTTTGGGATTTGTATCTCTACGAATTCGACAATCACTTGTCGTAATTACTCACCCGAATTTGTTATTTTTCTCCTAAGTTAGAAAATTAACATATTAGAAAAACACACTTATCGGGTTGCGTATCAAGCCCTTTGAAAACTTGTGGAACGAAAACTGCCGAAATAGCACTATCATACCTCTGTAAACCAAGCAGATAAGTACATCAACTTCGACGAAACCGTTCCTTTTTCGTGTTTTTCTTTAAACGCAGAACCCCATGTGAGGTTGTGTGTGTATTAATTAGGAAAAAAAGTGTAACTAATACACACATACCCCATACACTCCTCGCGCGCGGTACGCCCGCGCATACGAAAAACCGAGCAGATTACCAAATAATTTGGTGCGAAACGAAGTATCTAAAAAAAAACGTTTATATTTGTCGCAGATTTGAAGAAAACCTACTTCGTAAAAAAAAAGCGTTTGCGATATTATCCTAAGTTGAAATCTCGACAATTTCAAATGATGTGGATGATAGACAAGAACGCTCACGTCCGA
>JAISIB010000197.1 GCA_031262265.1 Prevotellaceae bacterium | reverse complement strand
CTTGCAGCAAACCAAGTTTGCCGAGTACCATCGGTGCGGCACAAATGGCGGCAACCAATTTGTCGGCCTTAAAAAACTGCGTCACCAGCTCGTTCAGCCCATTATGCTTACTCAACACTTCTGCCCCGGGCATTCCGCCCGGCAGAACCAACGCTTTTGCACGCGTAAAATCCGCCTCTGCAAAAAGGACGTCGCATACGACTTCCACGTCGTGCGCGCCAATGACACATTCCGGCGTGTCGGAATCCACCAGACTATTCATGGATACCAATTGCACGTCCAATCCTCCGCGACGCAACACGTCTACGGCCGTAAACGCCTCGATTTCTTCGAAACCGTTAGCCAAAAATACAAATACTGTCTCCATACTATTTATTATTAACAATGGGATTTCTTTTTGACCTCCAAAAGTAGTAATAAAAAACGGATTATATGAAATATCTCCTTAATTATCTATTATTCAAACGGTAGACCGCCGTAAACGCCCTTCATATCTTCCCAAAATCGGGGATATGATTTGGATACTACCTCCGGATTTGCAATCGTGAGATTCGGAAAACACAAGTAAGCAGGCGCAAAAGCCATAGCCATTCGGTGATCGCCGTACGTATGGATACGGAAAGACTGCACAGGACGTACGGCGCCATCCCAAGATAAGGTCTCCGCACCATCATGGCCTAACGTATATCCCAAACTTGCCATCTCTGCGATAAGCGCGACGAGGCGATTTGTCTCCTTATACTGCAAATGGTGCAAACCGGAGAAGACGAACGGAATACCTAACAGTGCGCACGTCACAACCAATGATTGTACTAAATCGGGCGTATCGGATAGATTCATTTCCAGACGTTCTGCCGTCCGTACCTTACGCGTTAAGTACACGCCCTCCGGCGTGTATGTCGTCTGCACGCCCAGCATATCGAAATATCGAGCCACGCGGCTATCTCCCTGATAGCTATCCGCACGAAGACCGGACAAGAAAAGCGTACGCGCATCGGACGATAATGCCATAAACTCATACCAATAGGCAGCGGCCGACCAGTCCGGTTCAATTAAGTAATGCGGTAAATTGACATACGGCGTATGCTTGACGCACAATGTCCGTTCGTCCTCCCAAGAAGCTTCTCCGCCGAAATCACGCATCACCTGCAATGTCATATCTATATACGGGCGCGACGCGATAGCTCCTTCCATTTTTATACGAAGTTCCTCTCCTGACACATAGGGGGCTATCAGTAAAAGTGCAGAAGCATATTGCGAGCTAATTTCAGCCGGCAGAGAAATCTCGCCGCCACGTAGTTTTTTCCCGTTAATCAAGATCTGATGCCCCCGCAGACTACCTACATCAGCTATATCAGCACCCATACGCCTCAATACATCCAGTAATCCTTGTATCGGACGCATTCCTTGCCCGTGCTCGGAGAGCAACGACACCGTCCTACCTTCTTGCATACTGAAGTAGGCGGCTAAGAAACGCAACGCCGTACCGGAAGCACCCGCATTGACGAGAGTTTCGGAAGACGAAACCAAGGCGCGCGCCATGACCCGTATGTCTTCGCACTCATCCACGTCAACGGGAAACAGACGTTCTCCCGTCAATACACGAATAAGCATCACGCGGTTGGCAATACTCTTCGACAATGGCAGACGAATGGTCGTTGGCATGTTCATCGGCTAATCGGGAACAGCCACTTTCTCCGGTTCTTCTTGCTGAAACTGCGCAAAATCATTAATCAGCAATCGTAAATCATCGAGAAACTCGCGGCTACATCCTTTCTCGGTAGCAATTCTATAATATTCGTTCAATGCATCCACCGCGCAAGCATCACTTCCGCACAACACGAACACCGGTATCTCGGCGTGCATACATTTATGTAATAATCGTCGTTGATCTTTCATTCGTCTATCTATTAGTTTGCAAAAGTAACGCATCTCCCGAAAATACCCAAGTAGGAAAGGAAAATATCAAAGCCGCTCGTGTAAATAACAAAGCCGCCAAATAGAACAACTTCCTTTGATAAATAGCTCGGAAAAGGCGTACATAAAAAGAGCGACCATCCCCGCAAAGACAGCCGCTCTCCTATTCAAGCTATTAACTAAATTCTCTTCAATCAAGGCTGCGTGTACAGCTTACTCTCGTCCATGTTGGTACCATTCGGCTCCCACCATTGAATCGCGCGCCCTGTTTCGGCGTCCAACTCACCCTGCATCCAGTTTTTCAACTGCAAATATCCTTCGGTGATTCTCGTCCATTCGTTCATCCAACGTACTTCTGCCGGCACCGCGATAGCCCATGCCAATCCGTCATTACTCACGTACGTATATTGACCGTTGATAGAATTATCATTGTGGTTGCCAAATATCTTAGTGTCGGCCTTAGCTGTCGGTTGATAGCCGGCTAAATGCACTTCGCGGCGTCTTACACCATTCGCATTGTCGACTTTGTAAAGATCGACCTTGCTCATGATGAAAAAGTTCAGGTTGTTGATATTAAGTTGCAACGGATCTACCGGCGTAGCGAAGTCTACTTTCACGTGAATAGTCACCGGTGCCATCGCGCCGTCAGGACGTGACTCTACCGTATTGATGAACCATGTTTTATGAAAGAGCGTATGGACCTCATTAGCCAGCGGAATCACCGCATACGGTTCGTCCTTCTCAACGCCCGTAGTCTCATCACGCAGAAATGCGTTCACGTAGGGAATATAATCGGCAATCGTCGACGAAGTATAGGTGACGCTGCGAATATTAGAGGCCGGCGTTTGATCAAGCTGCATGGCCAATCCGATGTCATACGAAGCTCCGACAGCCAACAAGGTCAGATCGAATTCAAACCGCCCTACCTGATTGTTCGTACTGACGTAGGTAGTGAAATCACTGAGCTTGAACACCACGTCATTCATATCGTAGTCGCCATAGAGCGGCCAGAGGTCTTCAAACATATAGGTGTACACCGCACCACTCGGTATCACGATCGGAAAATCCGGCTCTTGGGGTTCACCCGGAAGCGTCGGGGTATTTCCTTCGCCCACGCATGCTTGAATCACGACGTTTGATTCGCCATAAGCGGCAAGT
>JAISIB010000194.1 GCA_031262265.1 Prevotellaceae bacterium | reverse complement strand
GGAACTGCCGCCGTAGTCTTTTATACGAATATCCGAGAAAATAGCTCAGCCACGCGTGCCGTCGATGCGACCAACGAGGAAACGGTTCACACGGCCGACGTACTGCTCTTTCAGGAGGGTAAGTATGTCCGTACCGTCAGGGGAACGCATTTGGCCACCGCCGCTTTTCTCGTCATGCTCGAAGAGGGTGAGACTTTCGACGTAGAGGTACTCGTCAACGCACGAGACTTGATTCCCGACGACATAGAAACCGGTACTCCCAAAGCCGATGTGTTAGCTGCCCTGCTGACCAAGTCGGACAACTACCTGCCCAATACGGCTTCGGGGATTCCCGCGTGGGGAGAAGTCGAAGACTTAACCGTCGAGGACGGTACTTCCTGCGAAGTAGACCTGCTGCGTATGATGGCGCGCGTAGACATCGTGCTCAGCGAGACGGCAGCAAGTAAGTTTACTATCACGGATGTATATCTCTATAAATACAATACGGTAGGTAGCGTCGTACCGAGTACGCTTGCCACCGAAGTAACTACTCCGACCGTACCGAGTTCTTCATCTCTCGCGGCTACGGCATTACATTACACGGCCACTTCGATTTATTTGTATGAATCCGAGAACAAGACGAGTACGGGTATAAAAGAGTATGACGAGCGTACGTGCCTCGTGGTAGGCGGAACGTATCAGGGCGCAAAGACCTACTACCGGATGGACTTCGTGAAGAAAGGTACGACCGACGCTTGGTACGACGTGCTGCGGAATCATAAGTACACGTTTACGGTAACGGACGTGACGGGAGCGGGAGACGATACGCCGGACGACGCTTGGAAAGACGCGCCGGTGAACGTGACCTTCGACGTACTGGAATGGAACGATACGAGTTACGGAGACATTGTTTTCGACGGCGTGCATCACTTGGGCGTATCGCCGAGTAGCTTTAACTTCTACTCAAATGCACATACGGGAACGCTGAACGTGACGACCGACGTCAGTTCATGGAGCATCAAGGCTGAGAATGCAGACGGAAGTCCCTGTACGTGGATTACGGGAATCAGTCCTGCTTCGGGCACGGCCACAGCGGGTACGCAAGTAAGTTTCAACGTAGGCGCATCTACCGTTATGCGCCGTACGGCCTACTTGGTCATTACCGCCGGACAGTTGGAATATAAAGTATTGGTGGCACAAGGAATAATCCAATGGGCATATAGTAATATCATCCTGAAAGACGGCAAGCTGACGTTCGCCACGACGGCGGCCGAGAACGCAGAGATTCCGGCGAATTCGGAAGGGTTACAGTTTCGATGGGGGTCGCTAATCGGTGTAAATATACAAGTTCCTACTAAAACCTATGGTCCTGATCGTATTGCCTTTATTCCTTCGGAGTACACGGTAAGTATCAACGACCTCACCGCCATACCTAATGCAAGTTCAGCCTCGCAACTATCCGGTTACGATGCGGCGGCAGGTACGGGAGATATTTGTCGGTATATCTCGGATAAGGGTTGGGTGGAAGGAGATTGGCGGATGCCGACGCTGGCGGAGGCACAGCAGACCATTGCTGCCGGATACGTCAAGTACGGCGCGGTTTTCAAGCCTGATCCTGGCAATTTTTCGCCAACGAATGATCTGGGTGGTACCCTTTTGATGGATAGCGGTTTATTCTTCGGCACGGCGGATGCAGATCCGAGTTATCTGACAGGCGACATGCCCTTAGGGGGAGTGTTCCTGCCTGCGGGTTATACAATAGAATCATTTTCTTTATATAACTATAACACCGACATATACTACTACTGGGTATCGGGCATGAACGATAACGATACGTTTACTTATATGGCCTTCGCCGACCCTGATGGATATATGATCTCTCTCCCTTTTGTAGGGAATGCTGCTGCTATAGCGGATAACCGTAAGAGCGGTTCCGTATTTTATGTGCGTTGCGTCAGAGTTTCAGATTAATACGATTACGGCGCACTCGTTCAGACGAATGCGCCGTAAATCTTTTGATTCGGAGGCTTTAATTCAGCTCCAATGCTACGATAGATTTCGCAGGAACGGTTACCGTTAGCGTTCCCTTGCTTATCTTCGCACCGTTGAATGCTTTCGGAGCCACGGCGTTCGGTTGTTCGAACGTATTGTGGTCGGCGATGTTGCCCGCCGTCAGTATCTCGCCCGACACTTTCGTTACGTTTGCGCCTTGCAAGCGTATGGTAATTTCTTGCGCAGCATCCAAATCGATGTTCGAAAGCGAAATATGTATCTTACCGGCTTTGTCTTTGGAAGCCGTTGCGCTCACCATCGGCACCGTCCAGTCGGATGCGGCCACGGGCGTCTGCATACAGGTCAAGTCCAAAGGAAGATAGGTGGCGTCCTGATGCACGTTGTACATACGAAATACGTGGTACGTCGGCGTAAGCACCATGCCGCCTTGCGCATTGGTCAGGATCATGGATTGCAGTACGTTGACGATTTGCGCAATGTTCGCCATTTTCAGTCGATCGGTGTACTTATGAAAAATATCCAACGAGAGAGAGGCCACGAATGCGTCGCGCATGGTATTTTGTTGGTACAGGTGTCCGGGTGTGCTGCCCGGTTCTTGATCCCACCACGTACCCCATTCGTCCAACAATAGGGCGATACGTTTGCGAGGGTCGTACCTATCCATAATAGCGATATGCCTTTTCAGCAATTCGTCGATGTCCCGACATTTTCCCAGCGCGCGGTAGTAATCATCGGCCGAGAATTCCGTCGCAGATCCCTTGCTATTCCAATTGATCACGCTGTAAAAATGCAACGAAAGGCCGTTCATTCGATTTCCCACCTGTTGCATGAGCACTTCCGTCCAATTGTAATCGTAATCGGAAGCTCCGCTGGCCACTTTAAATAGGCGGTTGTTCCCAAAGTTACGGCAATACGTGGAATAACGACGGTACAAATCGGCATAATATTCGGGGCGCATGTTGCCACCGCAGCCCCAACTTTCATTACCTACTCCGAGATATTTCACTTTCCAAGGCTTATCGCGTCCGTTCTCACGACGCAAGTTTGCCATCGGAGATTCTCCGTCCGCTGTCATATACTCTACCCATTTTGCCAACTCTTCTACGGAACCGCTGCCTACGTTGCCGCTAATATAGGGTTCTGTGCCCAGCATCTCGCAAAGGTTGAGAAATTCATGCGTGCCGAAGCTATTGTCCTCGACCGTTCCGCCCCAGTTCGTATTCACCATCTTCGGGCGTTGCGCCTTAGGACCGATTCCGTCCATCCAATGATATTCGTCGGCAAAACAGCCGCCCGGCCAACGTAGCACGGGCACTTTCAACGCTTTGAGGGCGTTGAATACATCGGTGCGGTAGCCGTTGGTATTCGGAATGGACGAATTTTCGCCGACCCACAAGCCGCCGTAAATACACGTTCCCAAATGCTCGGCAAACTGCCCGTAGATTTCTTTCGGAATGATTTGTTTTCCTTCGTCGACCTTCACGGTGATGGTCGCGGTGTTGTTTTGCGCGGCGAGCGACAGCGTTGCCATCAGCCCTGCGCTCAATAGAAAGCGTTTGTTCATGTTATAACTTTATATTAAGGGTTTGAATGTTTGTATCCAACGGCTACAAAAATACGACTTATTATGTAAAACAAATATCCTACGCGAATAATTATTTATCCGACACGGAAAATTAAATAAGTCGCCTTGTTATTTCACCGAGCGGCTTAGATAGATGGGGCAAATGCTGACAAAGAACCGGATTCTTATATTTTCGGCTTTCTTTGAAAGAGAAGAAAGGGTAAAGAATGCCAGCTTTCTGACTAATTTTGAAGAGTAGACCTAATTATGTCACAAAAATCGACTATTTTTGTGACATAATTATATTTGAAACGTATGCAATCAGTTAAGAAACAGGTACAAACCATCATTCAGAGCTTTCGACGCGGAACGATATTCTTCCCCGAACAGTTCTATTCTGTTGGCAGTGATGAGGCTGTCCGGCAGGCTCTTTCCCGTATCTACAAAGAGGGGATGATAGTCCGTTTGTCAAAAGGTATCTACCTATATCCTATCATAGACGATGAAGTAGGTATCTTGTATCCGTCTATCGAAAGCGTGGCTAAAGCCATTTCCGAACGGGATAAAGCACGGATACAGCCTACTGGCGTATATGCTCTTAATCGATTGGGGTTATCTACGCAAGTTCCTATGAACATCATATTCCTCACGGATGGCATACCGCGAAAGGTCAGTGTAGGGAAGCATACTATTACTTTCATGAAATCAGCACCAAGAAACTTTGCCTACCAAGGAAAGGTTACCCC
>JAISIB010000154.1 GCA_031262265.1 Prevotellaceae bacterium | reverse complement strand
CGCCTGTTGTATTATCTCCCTTTGTAAATTTTATAAGACACCGCGAAAATCAACTATCAAAGCCGCTCGTTTGCTTCCCTACTATGGCATACAAACCGTAGCTTTGGCATTGGGTGTATTTCTCTGTATCATCGGCATACGAGGCGGCATCGGGCACAACGTACGCCCTATTACGATCAGCAACGCGAGTGCCTACGTCAGCAAACCCATAGATGCGGCACTGGTACTTAACACGCCTTTCGCATTGATTCGCACTATTGGTAAGAAACCTTTTCAAGTGACTCGTTATTTCTCCGACCAAAATTCGCTGGAACAAGTATTTACGCCCGTTCACCGCCCCGAAATAGATTCAATCGATTCAACTTCATTCCGGCCGCTCAACGTCGTGGTTTTTATTATGGAGAGTTTCGGCCAAGAATACACGGACGAAGGATATACGCCGTTCTTAGATTCGCTGACGAACCACGCTTTATCGTTTACGCAGTCGTTTGCCAACGGGCGCAAAAGTATTGACGCCATGCCCTCCATACTTTCGAGCATACCTTATATGGTGGAGCCGTTTATCTTGACGCCTGCATCTCTGAACAAACTTTCGGGACTGGCCGACAACCTGAATCACAAAGGTTACTATACGGCATTTTTCCACGGGGCAGACAACGGTTCTATGGGCTTCGATGCTTTTGCACGCGCCACCGGTTTTCAGCGCTACTACGGACGAACGGAATACAATGCCGACCCAAGCTTTGGCGGCAACGCCGACTTTGACGGACAATGGGCGGTATGGGACGAAGAGTTCTTCCAATTTTTTAAGAAGACACTGGACACTTTGCCGCAGCCCTTTGCCACTGCGATGTTCAGCGCAAGCTCTCATCACCCGTTCCGCATCCCCGAGAAATATCAAGGACGATTTCCCGAAGGGACATTACCGATTCATGTGCCGATCGCCTATTCCGACTATGCGTTGCGACGTTTCTTTGAAGCGGCCAAACAGGAGGCGTGGTACGCAAATACGCTCTTCGTGATCACCGCCGACCATACCAACGTACAAGAAAAGCCGGAAAATCTAAATTCCGTCGGTCTGTTTCGGATACCGGTCGTTTTCTATCGTCCCGACAACTCATTGGCTGCGCGACGCGAAGGCATTGCCCAGCAAATAGACATTCTGCCTACCGTACTCGGTTACTTACGCTACGACCGTCCCTACTTGGCGTTCGGCTGCGACTTGCTAAACACGCCGAGCAAAGATACTTTTGCGTTCAACTACGTCAACGACATTTACCAGTACATTCAAAATCAATACGTGATACAGTTTAACGGGCAAGAAGTGACCGGTCTCTACGACTATATCGGCGACCCGTTATTAAAAGTAAATCTGAAAGGAACACTTCCGCAAGTGGAAAATGAAATGGAAAGCCGCTTGAAAGCTTTTATCCAACAATATATGGAACGAATGACGGAAGATAGACTGACCGTCGAATAGGCAATACCCTACTCAACCAAAGATTGTATGCGTTCGCCCTTGATGGCGCGCGTCCGCAAGGCACGGGGCGTATCGCCGAACGAGGCTTTGCAAAAATGTGCGAAGTGAGAAAGGGAATCAAAGCCATAACGATTGCAAATCTCGGTGATACGTTGATTGGTGTACTGCAAATCGTGTAAGATACCCTCTCGTTTTTTGCTAAGTATCCACTCGTACACCGGTTTGCCATAGACGTTACGGAAGATTCGGCGGAATGTAGTCGTCGTATAACCGCCCAAGTGCGCGAACTCTTCCACCGTCTTCACTTTCTCATAGTTTTGCATGATAAAGAAATGGAATGATTGCGTGTAGCGACTGATCGGATAGAAGAAGACACTAAGTTGTTGCGCGGGATAATAGCACAAAAGTATGTACACGATTTCCTGCACCTTCAACTGAATATACTCGCCACAAGGTTTACGTTGTTCCTCCAAATAGAGAGCCGTGTCCGCCAACAAATACCTGAGGCGAGGAATTGCGACGAGCGGCGTATAAGTCAACGGAGAGTCCGAATATTCCAGAATACTCCTGTAACGTTCCTCACAAATCTTCGGAAGATCATTAAACCAGTAGAAAACATATTCTACGTCTGCGACCGCGAGCATTTCCAACTTAGATCCGATGGCTTGCAACACGAATTCGCCGGCGCGCAGCTTGACGCCCGGATATTCCTCGCTATTGATCAACAGTTCTCCTTGGATAATGAAAAGAATACAGTTCTGAGAACATTTATCTGCCGGCGTATGGAATCCTTTCGCCCGTTGATAATACATCATCACGCCGTCGGATGCTTTGGGGCACGACGTACAATCTATCAAGCGAGGATATTGTTTTTGTCCGGTTATCATATTCTCTTGTTACGGTCGTTTGATGAGCCAAAAGTACGCTTTTCTTTTCACTCTCAAAAACTTTCTATCAATTGCATGAAGTTGGCCGTGAACAAACGAACGGCAATCGCGATCAGAATAATACCGAAGAATTTCCGAATCATATAGATGCCGCCCTTCCCCAACAGGCGTTCCACCGTATCGGTCATGCGGATGACAAAATACACCCAGACCATATTCAGAAGCAAGGCGATAATGATATTTATGCTTGCATATTCGGCACGCAATGACAATAACGTAGTAAAAGAACCGGCGCCCGCTAACAACGGAAACACCAAGGGAACGAGCGTAGCCTCTTTGATTGGCCCCTGATTCTTGAATATTTCCACATCCAGCAGCATTTCCAATGCCATTAAGAATATCACGATAGCACCGGCAACGGCAAAAGATTCTATATCTACATGAAAAAGTTTCAACATCCAGTCGCCGACGTAAAAGAATCCTATCAACAAGGCACAAGAAAGCAGCGTAGCCTTCATAGCGTTGACGGTTTGCCCACGTTCTTTCAAGTTTAAGATAATCGGAATGGCACCGATAATATCAATGACGGCAAACAGCACGATAAACGCGCTGATCATTTCTTGGAAATTGAAGTGTACAAACATATCTCCTCCTTATATTAATATAACGAATCCGTTTCCATAAACGGGGTAATGAAATCTTTTAACGACGGATGATGCTTATCTTTTTCGGAGAGTATCACGCGATCTGCCGGAATGCGCCAATCAATATTCAAATCGGCGTCGTCCCACGCAAGTGCCCGTTCGGCCTGCGGAGCATAGTAATTATCGCATTTATAACTGAATATCACATCTTCCGTCAGTACGCTGAATCCATGCGCAAAGCCACGCGGGATAAAAAGCTGACGTTTATTTTCCGCCGAGAGTTCAATGGCCGCATAACGACCGTACGTGGGCGAACCTTGCCGAATATCTACGGCCACATCCAGCACCGCTCCTTGAATGACGCGCACCAATTTGCTTTGCGCATACGGCGGAGCCTGCAAATGTAGGCCACGCACCACGCCGTAACAAGACTTGCTTTCGTTATCTTGTACAAATCGTGTCCGACACACTTGCTCTACGAAATCGCGCTCCGAATAAGATTCAAAAAAATAGCCGCGCGCATCGCTAAACACCCGTGGTTCGATAATCAATAAGCCCTCAATATCGGTAGTTAATACATTCATATCCTTTTCCCCGCTTACAATGTCACTATTCCCTCGTCAACGATACGCATCAGATATTGTCCATATTGGTTTTTCAGCATCGGTTGCGCCAACTCCCGCATTTTGTCCGCCGAAATCCAACCTTTGGTATAGGCAATCGCTTCTAAGCAAGCGATTTTCAGACCTTGTCGTTTCTCGATTACTTCTATGAACGTGCTGGCCTCCGATAAGGAATCGTGCGTACCCGTATCTAACCATGCGAAGCCGCGACTCAGTATTTGCACCTTCAACGCTTGGTCTTCCAAAAACTGTTGATTGACCGTCGTTATTTCCAATTCACCGCGCGCCGACGGTTTGATTTGTTTGGCTACCTCTACGACCTTGTTCGGATAGAAGTACAAACCGACGACAGCATAGTTGGACTTCGGATGCAACGGTTTTTCCTCAATGCTATGTGCATTGGCGTCTTCGTCGAACTCTACCACGCCGTAGCGTTCCGGATCTCGCACCCAATAACCGAATACGGTCGCCTTTTGGTATTGCTCTGCGGTATTGACGGCTTCCGCCAACATTTTCCGAAAACCCTGCCCATAAAAGATATTATCCCCCAGCACCAAACAAACGCTATCTGTCCCGATGAATTCTTCTCCGATGATAAACGCTTGCGCCAGGCCGTCGGGCGAAGGTTGCTCGGCGTACGTGAAACTCACTCCGTACTGGCTGCCGTCACCTAACAAGCGTTGGAAAGCCGGCAAGTCATAGGGCGTAGAAATAATTAGAATTTCGCGAAGACCGGCCAACATCAGCACGGAAATCGGGTAGTAAACCATCGGTTTGTCGAAGACGGGAAGCAATTGTTTGCTGACGGCTTTCGTTATCGGATACAAGCGCGTACCCGAACCGCCGGCCAGAACGATACCTTTCATAGTGTGCGTATTTATATAGATAGTTTCTTTACGTAATCTATATCATGGCGAACCATGATCTTAACCAATTCCTCGAAGGACGTCCGCTGCGGATTCCAGCCCAACAAACGACGCGCTTTCGCAGGGTCACCCAACAATTGTTCCACCTCTGCCGGACGGAAATATTTTTCGTCTACTTCTACCAGCGTACGACCGTTCTTGTCGATACCCCGCTCGGATATACCTTCGCCTTCCCAACGCAATTCGATACCTGCTTCGAGGAATGCCGACGTACAAAATTCGCGCACGGTATGGTACTTACCGGTTGCGATAACGAAATCTTCCGGTTCGCTGTGTTGCAACATCAGCCACATACATTCCACGTAATCTTTGGCATAGCCCCAGTCGCGCAAGGCGTCCAGATTTCCCAGATAGAGTTTTTCCTGCAATCCTTGCGCGATACGTGCTACGGCCAACGATATTTTACGGCTCACGAACGTCTCGCCGCGTCGCTCGCTCTCATGGTTGAAAAGTATCCCGTTGACGGCAAACATACCATAACTCTCGCGGTAATTTTTCGTGATCCAAAAGCCGTATTGCTTCGCTACGCCGTAGGGAGAACGAGGATAGAACGGCGTCGTCTCCGACTGCGGCACTTCTTGTACCTTCCCGTAGAGTTCGGACGTAGACGCCTGATAGATTCTCACTTTCCGCTCCATACCCAATATGCGCACGGCTTCCAGTAAACGCAACGTACCCACCGCGTCGGCCTCCGCCGTATATTCGGGAATATCGAACGACACTTTCACGTGGCTTTGCGCGGCCAGATTATAAATCTCGTCAGGTTGTATCATTTGGATAATACGTATCAACGAACTACTATCGGTCATGTCGCCGTAGTGTAAGTTTATCAATCGTTGCTGCTTCATATCGCGCACCCACTCATCAAAATAGAGGTGTTCGATACGTCCCGTGTTGAACGAAGAAGAGCGGCGCAACACGCCATGCACTTCATAGTTTTTTTCTAAAAGGAACTCGGCGAGGAAGGAACCGTCCTGTCCGGTGATGCCGGTGATAAGGGCTTTTTTCATATTCATCTACTATATTACGCAACAAAGGTACGAAAACATCCCGAACTTCCGTACACATCACACTACCCTACGCCCTTAAATTCTGTCCGGTTGGCAATGCTACGCCCTAACGTAATCTCATCCGTGTATTCCAACTCATCACCGATCGCGATGCCGCGCGCAATGACGCTCATTCGTATGCCCGTCGGCTCCAACTTCCGGAAAAGATAAAAATTGGTCGTATCGCCTTCCATCGTAGAGGGCAACGCGAGAATAATTTCCTGCACCGTGCCCGATTGAGCGCGTTCCAACAGACTATCTATCTGTAAATCGCTCGGCCCGATGCCGTCCAACGGAGAAATAATGCCGCCCAGCACATGATACAATCCGCTGTACTGTCCCGTTGCTTCCACCGCCATCACGTCGCGAATGCTTTCTACTACGCATACCAGCGAAGCGTCGCGCTTCGGATTGGCACAAATTGCGCATGTTTCCGTATCGGAGATATTGTGGCACACGCGACAATACCGTACGTCTTTGCGTAGCGTCAACAGTGCCCCGCTCAGTGCCTCCACCGTTGCTACGTCCTGCCGAAGCAGATGCAATACCAAGCGCATGGCCGTCTTGCGTCCCACGCCCGGCAACTTGGCGAACTCGTGTACGGCTTTTTCTAACAATACGGAAGGATAAGAGGATGGCATCATCTGAATATTCGTTTTGCGTATTTCGTCCGCAAAATTATCAAAACAAAGTGGAAAGCGCAAGAACGGCGCGGCAAATGTCGTTTACCTGTTTTTGGAAAGCAATCTTTCGTTCTACCTTTTATACGTATCCTTAAAAAGTATGCCCCACTTTTTAAGTTTTTGGTCGATTTCCTTAAAAAGCACGCCTAACATTTTAAGCTTTTTGGCAATTTACTTAAAAAGCATACCCCGCTTTTTAAGTTTTTAGGCGTTTTCCTTAAAAGGTTGGTCTATATTCTTCAACAATTCTTGCTCATTGTCCCTCATTTCTTGCTGAAAAACATGAAAGTTGTCCTTATTTTGGGGAATTGCCAAACCCAATTTTCTTAAAATTCCGTCTGTCTCTTTTATCTTGTATGTTTCATTGAAAAACTTTTCGGGATGAGGAAATAATAAGAAACCGTAGATTGAGTTGAAACGATACATATAAGTTATTGTTTTGTAATAAATACTTATTGCACGCTCCGAATTTTCCGAATATCTCTCTTGATTCCCTAATGGAATATATTTTGCATCACCAATCTTGATTGGCTCTTGTTTGCTTATAAAATCAGGATAAATAGATTGGAGCCCTCTCCCTTGTTTTTGGAACAAGTAGTGTCCACCTTGTTTCTTGTTATTATCAGAAGGGATAAAATCATCCTTCAAAATCGTATTCAGATACTTCTCCCACAACCATGCACCATCAAAAAGCAATCCATATATTTTATCGTCTTCTGCACCAAATGTCAATTTCTCACGCCGCAAAATCCTTAAACAAATCTTCTGCAACATCTTATATTCCGTGAAATACGGATGTGATACGGGTTTCAAATTTGCCGCAATTATGTTTTGTCGAGCATTTTTATTGTACGATTGCTGCGTTACGAAACAAAATCTGCTCACAATATCACGAGTTTCGATATTAGAAGTCAAAATACCACTACCGAAAGGGTGGGTTCTAATATGTTCGATCGTATGTCTTATCAGTTGAGTGACTGCGTTATCATAGCTGTGTTCTCGTGTGGAGTATGCAATTTTCCCGCAAAAAGGAATATTTGTGCGAATGTATCGCTTTACATCTATCGCACCTTTTACATTTGCATCGTTGTATTCTTCTCGCTTATATGCTTTGTACAAGCCTTGCGAATATGCCTTTTTTAGATAATGCGGGAACAAATACAATAGAAAATCCCAAATATTTTCTTTGTTAGGCGGTTGCTCA
>JAISIB010000135.1 GCA_031262265.1 Prevotellaceae bacterium | reverse complement strand
CCGGGCATCGGCTACGGAGGCTCTTGTTTCCCGAAAGATGTCAAGGCACTTATTAAGACAGCCGAGCGCAACGGCTATGAGATGCAGGTATTGAAAGCGGTGGAAAAGGTAAACGAGTCGCAGAAGGGATTACTATTCCGTAAACTGTCGGCCGTGTTCGAGGGCGATCTGAAAGGTAAGACGATCGCTTTATGGGGACTCTCCTTCAAACCCGAGACGGACGATATGCGCGAAGCACCCTCGTTGGTGCTGATAGAAATGCTGTTGGCGGCCGGATGCACCGTGCGAGCCTATGATCCGGTAGCAATGGAAGAGTGCAAACGCCGTATTGATGGGCGGATCGAATACGCTAAAGATATGTACGATGCCGTTTTGGATGCCGATGCCTTGTTGTTGGTGACGGAATGGAAAGAATTTCGGATGCCTTCGTGGCCGGTTGTTCTGAAAGCGATGCGCAAACCCGTTATTTTGGACGGTCGCAACCTATACGAACCCGAAGATATGTGCAAATTAGGCTTCGAGTATCACTGTATCGGCCGTTAAAAAACAAAAAAATATGGTTTTTTAAGAATAATTTAGCTGTTTGACAGAAATAGGCGTAACTTTGTGGTCGAAAACAGGTACACTCCTTCCGGTTTGTACCTATTGTCTAACCAAAATCTTGAAGGTAAAATGAAAGAAAAAGCAGGTCTCAACGCCGGTTGCATCTGGGAAACCCTAAATGGCACGTCCGGTATGACAATGAAAGAATTGAAGAAAGCCACCAAGTTGATAGAGAAAGAACTCTATCTTGGTCTGGGTTGGCTGTTAAGAGAAGACAAAGTAGAAGTCTCCGAAACGGAGAGTAACGAACTCTTTGTGCACCTCATTTAGATTTAACTTATGTTCGGATTAAGCTCGTAAAGAGCATAGAAATTCGATTAGAAACAGAACCTCCCCGCTCGGGCTTCCGAGCGGGGAGGTTCTGTTGTTTGGGTAGGAAGATATAATCTTATCTCAATGCCGGCAGCAGATGCTTCCAAATCAGATTAATTTCTTTCTGCATGTCGGGCACGTTGGCGGTAGTGACGATGACGGTATTCTTCTCGGGTAGCATGATAATGTACTGTCCGTTGGCTCCGTCGGCGCGATAGGCGTGGTGGCGGCACTGCCAAAGTTGGTAGCCATAACCTTGCAGCCAGTCAATGTTGGTGGCTTCGTCCGGTTTGACGTCGGGTTTCGCACCGGCCGGCAATGAAGGAACCTGATTGGCAGAGGCTTCCGCTATCCACTCTTCGGGTAGTAGTCGTTTACCGTTCCACATGCCTTTTTGCAGGTAGAGCAATCCCAATTTCGCCATATCTTCTGTTTTTACGTACAGTCCCCAGCCGCCGCAGTTGATACCTTGCGGGCTTTCTTGCCACGTGGCTCCTACGATACCGAGCGGGCGAAACAGTCGGGAGTTCAAATAATCCAGTACGCGCTGACCGGTTACCTTTTGCACGATAGCCGACAGCATATAGGTACCCATACTGTTATACAGGAAGTAGGTTCCGGGTTTGTGTGGTATCGGATGTGCCAAGAATGCCTTCACCCAGTCACCGTCGGGCGTACGTGCGGCTCTCGGCTCGCTCTCGTGTCCGACGTTCATCGTCAGCAAGTGGCGCACTTCCAGATCCTTTAAGTTTTGCGACACTTCTGCCGGCAATTTGTCAGGGAAGAAGGAGATGACCTTATCGGTTACTTTCAACAATCCTTCGCTAACGGCGAACCCGACAGCGGTGGAAGTAAATGCCTTACTGACGGAATTCATCACGTGCGGTTTGTTGGCGGCATTGTCGCCCACCCAATGTTCGTACACCACTTTTCCGTTGCGTACAATCATCAGGCTGTGTATATCTTGCTTGGCTTTGTCTACCGCTTTCCAATAGTCGTCTATACGTTTCACGTTCACCTTTTCTGCGGCGGGCGTGCTACGCGGCAATGCTTTGGAGAGCGTCGTGTAATTGATGAGTTCGATGCCTTTGTCTTTGATGGCCTGCTTCACTCTCTCGCTGGTCCACGTATCTGTCACTCCCTGCCTGTCCGTAGCCACGTCTTCGTATCCGATATGTCCGACGGTCTCCATCTCGATGTTGTTGTAGGCCGGATGATCTACGAAGACATAGTTCTTACCTGCTTCCAAGCGATCCAAAGCCTTGATGAACGAAGCTTCTTTCTCGGCCGACGTACCTTTCGCTCCGTTATAGCTGAAACCGGAAAGCTGGTAACTGCGTCCGGCTGCGTCAACGGCGGGTAGATCATACTCTTCGGACAAGCGTTTCACCATGGCGGCCACTTCGGGGGTAAAGTTTAATGCACCCATGTGCCCCGACAAGTGGCTGATTTGCGGCACTTCTCGCAACGCAAGCTCAATCTGTGCGCGGTACTCGCGTTCCAGCTCGCCGATGTCGAAGCCGTTTTCCATAATGGATTGTCCCGGGTAGTTTTTGTCGGGGAAGATTTTCGGATAGAAGTATCCGTCTTTATCCGTGAGGCTGGGGCAGGACGTCAGCGGACGCCATTTGATGTTGTCCCATTCGCTGGTCGGTACCAGATGAAGCCCGACGTCAATCCCCGTGTTGGCTTTGAGCATCTTGACCGCTTCGGGGAACCACGGCGTCACGACCATTAGTTCGATAGACGTCTCGATGCCGTTTTTGAACGCTTCAATGGACGCCAGATTGGCCGAATGAAACGATCCCATGTCATCTCCGCGTATGATTACACGCGTTGGTACTTCTTGTGCAAAGGCCGTACATGTAACGGCTACTGCAAGCAGCATTCCGGTCGCCGCCCGCTTCCAATAAAGTTTGTCTTTCATCGCTGTCGATATAAGAATAGTTTGATTTGGGCGGAAAGTTATGAAAAAATATAGTAAATGATGCAGTATTTTTACATTTCTTGCATTTATAATATATAAAGGTATTATTTCCATCGTATGCGGAAGTGATTGTCATGCGGAGGCCGAACAGCCTGATATGCCGATAAAAGATTTTCTGGCAGTCATTGATCGTATTACGCCGCCCGTTGACCCACACAACGTGCTCGTAATATTTACCGGTGGCGAACCGTTGGTACGTCGAGAGATTGAAACGTGCGGTTTAGAACTCTATCGGCGCATCCAATAAAAAGGCTGTATCCTCGTGAGATACAGCCTTTTTTTCGTTCATAGACTCATCGTAGAATCTTATCGTAAGCGGTAAAGCAACCAAGAGCCTTGGAAATCCTCGCGATTGGCGTATTTACGCTTGAATGCGTCGCGAGCTGCTGCCGCTGCGTCGTACGCGTCGAATGTCGAAACGATCACGCGATACGAAGGGTTGGGACGCGCCTCGGCACTGTACACGACTACCGGCGCATAGCCTTGTCCGCTGAGCCAATCTTTCAAATTGTCGGCATTGGCCTTGACGGTGAAGCTACCGCACACGACGCTGTAATCTTTGAGCGCGTTGCTGCCCGATACCACACTGACGCGTTCTTGGCGGACGCCCGCTACCGGAGCCGGTTGAGCGGCAGGTGCCGACGGTTGTACGACGGCAGTTTCCGTACGCACGACGGGCGATGCAGTCGGTTGCGTCTCGGTCAGTTCTTGCTGTTTGGCTTTTTCGTATGCCTTACGATAGGCACTTTCACTGGATTTGCAGGAGGTAAAAGCCAGCATGACGCAGGCTACCGTCCCTAAGAGGAGTACTTTTTTCATACGTTCAATTTTGTATCGTCATTAACGTCTTGTTTTGATAACGGGGACAAAGGTACGCAAAAACTATGTGGAGTGGAGTGTCTTTGGCATAATATCTTAAAATAACTCGGAATTTGTGGTTCCTTCGGTAGTACGTCCGCTTTCACGGTTAGTTGTTGAATTTTCGTGCTTTGTTGTTTCCATATCCTCGTTAGTTATTTTTATTTCTTACCTTTGTCGGGCTATATGCTTACATACGACTTGATTACTTTGCTTGGTCCGACGGCTTCGGGGAAGACACGGCTGGCGGCGCAAGTGGCTGATGCGGTCAATGCCGAAATCGTGAGTGCCGACTCGCGTCAAGTGTATCGCCGCATGGACATTGGGACGGGTAAGGACTTGGCGGATTACGTGATTGCGGGACGTGCCGTAGCGCATCACCTGATAGACGTGGCCGAGCCGGGCGATAAGTACAACGTTTTCGAGTATCAGCGGGATTTCCTGCATGCGTACGAAGATATTCACAGACGCGGTAAGCAGGTGCTCCTTTGCGGCGGTACGGGCATGTATATCGAGGCGGTGCTGAAAGGTTATCGCTTGGCACCGGTGCCCGAGAATGCGGCTTTGCGTACGGAGTTGGAGCATTGCTCTTTGGAAGAATTGACAGAACGCTTGCGCACCTACAAAACGCTGCATAATACGACGGACGTAGATACGGTGAAGCGAGCCGTTCGGGCGATCGAAATAGAAGAATATTATCGGACGCACGTAGATACGGAAGCGTCGGTGTTCCCGTCGTTGCGTAGCTTGACGGTAGGTATATCGGTAGACAGAGAGGCGAGGCGCAGGCGCATTAGCGAGCGATTGCGTGATCGCTTGGCCGAAGGGTTAGTAGAAGAAGTGCAAGCGTTGCTTGACTCGGGCTTGACGCCCGACGATTTGATATATTACGGGTTGGAATATCGTTACGTGACGCTTTACGTGACGGGGCAGTTGACGTACGATGAAATGTTCCGGCAGTTGGAAACGGCTATCCATCAATTCGCCAAACGGCAAATGACATGGTTTAGAGGCATGGAGCGGCGCGGATGTCCGATACGATGGTTAGACGGTAGTCGCCCGACGGAAGAGAACGCGGAAATCATCTGCGAGTGGTTGAACGAAAAGGAATAACAGATACAATACAGAGAATATATGAGCATAGGGTCTGACAGGTGGGGTGTGATTTATAATCCGAAAGCCGGCACGTGGTTGGTAAAAAAGCGGTGGAAAGCCATTCGGGAGTATATGGATACCAAACATGTGTCGTATGACTATTTTCAGTCGGAAGGATTCGGATCGGTGGAGCGATTGGCGCGTACGTTGGCCGATAATGGTTATCGAACGATTGTCATCGTGGGTGGCGACGGTGCGCTAAACGACGCCATCAACGGTATTATGTCATCAAACGTCGAAGGTAAAGACGACATATCCATCGGAATTATCCCGAACGGCATTGCCAACGATTTTGCCAAGTATTGGGGAATGAGTTGGGGCTATAAAGATGCGGTAGACCGTATTATTAAGGGACGACGCAAGAAAATAGACGTGGGCTACGTGCGTTATTTTAACGGAAAGACGCACGAACGTCGTTTTTTCTTGAATGCCGTCAATATCGGCTTGGGCGCGCGTATCGTACAAATGACCGATCTGATGAAGCGAGTCTGGGGTTTGAAACTCCTTTATTATATAACGGCTTTCTTTCTGTTACTGTTCGAGCGCAAGCTATATCGTATGCACCTGACTATTAACGGCGAACATATTCACGGGCGCATTATGACGGTGTGCGCGGGCAATGCGTCGGGCTACGGGCAGACGCCGAGCGCGGTGCCGTACAATGGTTATTTGGACGTATCCATTATCTACCGGCCGCAGTTGTTTCAGATCGTACAAGGCTTAGTGATGCTGATTCGTCGCCGTATATTGAATAGTGAGGTGGTGCGTATCTATCGAACGAAGAAAATTAAGGTGATACGCGCGAAAAGTGCCGCCGTCAGCTTGGACGGTCGTTTGCTCGCCAAGCGTTCTCCTTTCGAGATAGGCGTCAAGCCGGAAGCCATCACAGTGATTATTCCATAAACTTACTAATATGCTCACAGAGAAACTGGTAAATAATGCTCATCATAACTTCTTTCTGATAGCCGGCCCTTGCGTAATCGAAGGCGAGGAGATGGCTTTGCGTATTGCCGAGCGCGTACTGCAAATCACCGAGCGGCTACATATCCCGTACGTGTTCAAAGGGTCGTACCGGAAGGCGAATCGTTCGCGATTGGATTCGTTCACCGGCATCGGCGACGAGAAAGCGTTGCGCATCCTGCGAAAAGTGGGCGAAACGTTCGGCGTGCCGACCGTGACGGATATTCATTCGCCTGCGGAAGCCGAGCTGGCAGCACCCTACGTGAATATGTTGCAGATTCCGGCGTTCCTTTGTCGTCAGACGGACTTGCTGGTGGCTGCCGCGCGCACGAGGCGTACCGTAAATATCAAGAAAGGACAGTTCTTGTCGCCGGAGGCGATGCGATTCGCAATGGATAAAGTGCTGGAAGCAGGCAATCGAGACGTAATGCTCACAGAACGGGGAACAACTTTCGGCTATCAAGACTTAATCGTCGACTATCGCGGTATACCGACGATGCGCGCTTTCGGTTGTCCGGTGGTGATGGATGCGACGCACTCGCTGCAACAGCCCAATCAGGCAAGTGGCGTCACGGGCGGCATGCCGCAACAGATAGAAACCGTTGCCAAGGCCGCCATTGCGGTGGGCGTCGACGGATTGTTTATCGAAACGCACGAGAATCCGTCGGAGGCGAAAAGCGACGGGGCAAATATGCTGAAACTTGATTTGATGGAAGATTTACTCACGAAATTGGTGCGTATCAGACAAGCTATTAATTTTTAAACAAAATACCTAATGACTACAAAGACTTCTTCTACTACCATGCCGATGTTCGCTTTCTTTCGAGAGCTGCGTCGCCAGTTGAAACTGTCCGCGAAACGCCATCCGATGTACGATCAAAACAAGTTCGGAAAGATTATGATGTATTTCGCCGGCGTCTTTTGGGCGGGATATCTCATGTTTTTCGGCTCATTGTTGGCTTTTGCGATGAATTCGTCAAGCAATATGGAATCTTATCACCTGATGAACAAATATTTGCTCGTCTTTTTGATACTTGATTTCCTGCTACGTTTCATGGCGCAGCCGTTGCCTACGCAAGAGATGAAACCTTATCTGCTATTGCCCGTCAAACGGAATAGATTGATAGACTTTCTGCTGATACGCTCGGGTATGAGTGGTGCCAATACCATTTGGCTATTCTTTTTCGTGCCGTTTGCCATGCTTTGCACCATTCCGCGCTATTTCGGATTCACGGGGATTATCTCATATATCATCGGTGTGTGGCTACTATTTATTTTTAATAACTATTTCACCTTGCTGTGCCGCACATTGATGAAGGAAAAGATCTGGTGGATTGGTCTGCCGGTGGTAGTCTACGGTGGTCTGGTGACATGGCTGATTGTGGGCGACGATTCCTTGCAGCGTCTGTTCATGAATCTGGGCGAAGGCTACATAATGACGTCGCCGTGGGCGTTTTTGCTAACGATTGCGCTCATCGTCGGGATGTGGATGATCGACAGAACGGTGCTTACCGGACTAGTGCACTCGGAACTGACCAAGCAAGCGGACACAAAGAAACAGGAGAAAGTGTCGGAGTACAAGATCTTTGATAAGTACGGCGAAGTAGGGGAATACATGCGTTTGGAGTTAAAGTTGACGTTCCGAAACAAACGTCCGAAAGCTTCCTTTAATATGATTGGCGGTATGGTTATCATATTTTCTATTCTGCTGAGCTTCACGGATATATACAACGGAGCCTTTATGAGCAACTTTATTGCCATCTACAATTTCTCGGCCTTCGGCCTCGTGTCGCTGGCGCAGGTTATGAGCTATGAAGGCAACTATATAGACGGACTGATGACGCGCAAAGAATCGGTCTACTCGTTGTTGCGCGCCAAATATTACATGTCCGTTCTTTTCTCACTCATTCCGTTGATACTGACGCTACCGGCGGCTTTCACCGATAAGGTATCGTTTCTGCAATTGTTTGCTTATCTCTTCTTCGTGATAGGGTTTATTCATTTTATGCTCTTTCAGGGAGTGGTCTACTGCAACAAATCTGCTCCGTTGAACGAGAATATGAGCGGCAGACAGAACTCGGGGACGGCCTATCAGCAGGTGATGAGCCTGACGTCGTTCGGTTTGCCGTTGGCGGTCTATTTCGGTCTGTCGGCCTTGATTGGCGAGACCGTTACCTTGTGGATACTGCTTGTCATGGGCATTCTTTTTGTGCTCACCTCCACGTGGTGGATCAAGAATATATACAATCGTTTCATGGCGCGTCGCTATCGCAACATGGAAGGGTTCAGAGATACGAAATAAAAATACCGATAAATCTTTAATATAGTATGATAACAGTTCAAAACTTACAGAAATTCTTCGGCGAAAAGAAGGCCGTAGATATTGAAAACTACGAAATCCGAGACGGCGAGATGATCGGCTTGGTAGGTAACAACGGAGCAGGAAAGACGACGTTCTTCCGCTTGGTCGTCGATTTGCTGAAAGCAGACCGCGGGCAGGTACTGATAGACGGTGTGGACGTCAGTACGAACGAAGACTGGAAAGCACAGACGGGAGCCTTCATCGACGACGGATTCCTGATAGACTACCTGACGCCCGAAGAGTTTTTCTACTTCATCGGGAAAGTGTACGGCTTGAAGAAAGAGGACGTGGACGAAAGACTGGCGGGATACGAACGATTCATGAACGGCGAGGTGCTGGGACAGAAGAAATACATCCGTAACTACTCGGCAGGCAACAAACAAAAGATCGGAATCATCTCGGCCATGTTGCATCACCCGAAATTGCTGATTCTGGACGAACCGTTTAACTTTCTGGATCCCAGTTCGCAGTCGATTATCAAACACTTGTTGAAGCGATATAATGAAGAGATAGGGGCTACGGTTCTCATATCCAGCCACAATCTGAACCATACGGTAGACGTGTGTCCGCGCATCGCGCTGTTGGAGAACGGCCAGATTATCCGTGACATCGCCAACATAGACAATTCGGCGGAAGCGGAGTTGGAACAATACTTCAATATCGCAGAGGAATCTTAGGACGTTTGAAAATAAATTTTTCGGCTTTGAAATTTTATTTTCTCGGTATCTTATTGGCCGTAGCGAGCACGTTGTGTCAGGCGCAGATGCTGTGGCGAATCTCCGGCGAGGGGTTGGAGAAGCCGTCGTATCTCTTTGGGACATATCAGGTGGGGTCTATGCGCGTGCTGGATAGCATCAAGGTCTTTTGGCCGACGTTCCATACGACAGACCGTGTGGTCGGAGAATTGAATCATGTGGACACGCCGCCGGATTCGTTGTTGGCCGAGTGGCAAGCCCATATATATATGGACAAGGATACGACGTGGCAGCAACTGATGTCGGCGGGAGAGTTTTCCCTCGTCAATGCGCAAGTGAAGACCTATATGGGTATCGATCTCGCGGAGCTGCCGCGTCCGTTGAAGCCTGCTTATGTCTCCAACAACCTGCAATCGTTGATTATCAACAAGAGTCATCCGGATTTCTTTCCCGATTTACAAATGGATCTCTTCTTCCAGCGACAAGCAGTCGCTCGGGGAAAATCGGTACTGGGTTTGGAGACGGTAGCGTATCAGATGGAGTTGTTGTTTGTGGAATCGTTGCAACGACAAGCCGATGAGTTGGTCTGTCTGGTGACGCACATTGACGATTGTTTGGCGGACGACAAACGATATGCCGAGTCCTATTATCAACAAGACTTGGAGGCGTTGTGGCAACAATACGAGCAGCGTAAACATCGCTATGCGGGTACGAAGTGTGATACGACCGATATGCGTCAGGCGGCACTTTTGGAAGAGCGTACCGCACGCTGGATGACGCTGTTGCCTGCTTTACTGAGCGAAGCGTCTAACTTTATCGCCGTAGACGCTTTGCATTTGCCCGGTCCTCGCGGGCTGAT
>JAISIB010000097.1 GCA_031262265.1 Prevotellaceae bacterium | reverse complement strand
ATTCCAATTCGGCGTCGTTGTTGAGCATTGTCGTGGCAAATGTATGCCGTAGTACGTGAGGGCTTCGTTTCTTCAACGTAACTACTTTCGAGAGATTTTGCTTGACGATATTATAGACCTGCGTTTTGGGTAAACGCCGGTCGAGTGTGTTGACGAAAAAGGGTGTATTGCTATCCGCTGACAATCGTTTTTCTCCCAGTTCCGAATTGCGATATGCCATGTAGTCGCGCATTATTTGTTCCAACTCGCGATGGAAAGGAATCAGGCGTTGTTTATTGCGTTTGCCGGTTACTCGGATTTGGGCATTGCCGAAATCGATATCCCGATCGTTTAATTCCAACAGTTCGGAGAGGCGCATGCCGGTAGCATAGAACATGGCAATAATTAGTTTGTCGCGTCGCCCTTCCCACGTGTCTTCCCATCCTTGTTCGTCATCGAGTAGTCGATTCATATCCGCTTCTCTGACGAAAGTCGGCAATGTCTTCGCTCGCTTGGGGCCGGTTATTTTGAGCATCGGGTCAACGGTTATGTGTTTTGTCTTCAATAGATATTTGGAGAAAGAACGTAGTGCGCTCAACTTACGGTTGACATAGGCGGGCGCCTTTCCTTCGTCCATCAGACGAATGATCCATTCGCGTATGTCGGTCGTTTTGACGTCGCCGAACAAAAAAATACCCCTCCCCCGAGCGAACTCACGGAATTGCACCAAATCCATCCCGTAACTCTCTATTGTTCGTTCGGAATAGTTTCGTTCAAATCGAAGATAGTCGAGGAAAGAGTCTATCCACATAGTCGTTACATCTTTGATGCAACGAATGTAAGCAAAGAAATTAGATTGGCAAAATAATTTGCGAATTATTCTTCTATCTGTTGTAGTTTTTGCACATAAACAGCTCTTTCGTGTTTCAAACGCTTGACTTCCGAAGGCTTGTCGAACTGTTGTCTGCGGCGCAATTCCTTGATGGTACCGGTTTTCTCAAATTTTCTCTTAAATTTTTTGAGAGCGCGCTCAATGTTTTCGCCCTCTTTAATGGATACTACAATCATCTTTTGTTTTTAATTCTTAATTATTTGTTCGTTATTGTTGCAGGCATTCCGAAAAATGCGCGGCAAAATTAAGGAGAGTTTTTCGTTCGACCAAACATTTTATGGATAATTCTATTTAATCTGTGCGTGCGTACGATAGAATACGTGATTCTTGAAATATCTAACGCAGAAAATGAAATATCCAATGAGGAAAATCCAATAACTAACGAGGAAAATAGAACAACTTACGAGGTATGTTTCTTCTCCTCGCTATCTAATCGGAAAACGGTGTATAGTTCAATGACGGCACCGATAGTTAGTGCGACAATCCACTCGTTGCGATGCAAAAAGAGCATGAATGCGCCGGCGCAAATCAAGAAGAGTGCTCCGAACAACTGCTGGCGTTGCAAACGGCGAATGACAAAATCGTCGATGGGGCTACGATCCAAAAACTGAGCGACGGCGAAAAGACACGCACCTACTATATATATATAAGGAGAGAACGTCCAACGTGTCATATATGAGGCGGCGCCGGATAGAATCAGCAGGCTACCGATAATATATAGCATGCGTAGTGTGGTCGGGGAGGGGGTATGTTTCATTTTTCGATGACGTAAACATCTTCATCTGCTCCGTGCATACCGTAGTTTTCTCGCGCGATACGCTCGATAGCGGCCGGATCGGATTCTAACTCACGCAAGCGGCGAGTGTTTTCGTTGAATTCTTCGCGATAGCGTTCTATCTCGGCACGCAACGCTTTTTCTTCTTGCCACAAGCGGTAGCGGCGAACGAGATTGTGTTCGTCGATGAAACCGATGTACAGCAAAAAACCAAGGATAAGGAGCACGTATTTATACTTCACTACCCAATGCCAACAAGTGCGTAAGTATTTCATTTTCGGTACGATGATAGTTTGTGTGCGGCAAAGATACTATAAATTTGTCCGTAAGAGAAAAAAAACTGTAACTTTGCGCTGTATGGAAAATTATATTGTCTCTGCGCGCAAATACCGGCCTGCTACGTTTCGGTCGGTTGTTGGTCAAAAAGCTCTGACCACTACGCTCAAAAATGCGATTGCTACCGGAAAGTTGGCGCATGCTTATTTGTTTTGCGGACCGCGTGGCGTCGGTAAGACTACGTGTGCTCGTATTTTTGCCAAAACGATTAATTGTTTGACGCCTACGGAAAACGGTGAGGCTTGTAACCAGTGCGAATCCTGCTGCGCATTTAATGAGCAGCGTTCGTATAATATCAATGAGCTGGACGCCGCTTCCAACAACTCGGTGGATGATATTCGGCAACTGGTAGAGCAAGTGCGCGTACCGCCTCAGATAGGGAAATACAAAGTATATATTATCGATGAAGTGCACATGCTGACGGCGTCAGCCTTCAATGCTTTCTTAAAAACATTGGAAGAACCGCCGCACCACGCTATTTTTATTCTCGCCACGACAGAGAAACATAAAATTATACCGACGATTCTGTCTCGTTGCCAGATATATGATTTCAATCGCATCTCTACTGAGGATATTATCGAGCATTTGCAATATGTCGCGGCACAAGAGAAAGTGCAAGCAGAAACTGAGGCCTTGAATATTATAGCTTTGAAAGCAGACGGAGGTATGCGCGACGCGCTCTCTATCTTTGATCAGGTGGTGAGTTTCACGAACGGAAATATCACTTATCAGGGCGTTATTGAAAATCTAAACGTCCTGGATTACGATTATTACTTTCGGCTGACGGATATATTGTTGGCCGGTAGAGTAGGAGATGCGCTCTTATTATTTAATGACGTGTTGAGTCGAGGTTTTGAGGGTAGTCATTTTATTAGCGGCTTGACGGCTCATTTTCGCGACTTGCTGGTGAGTAAGGATGTGGCGACTTTATCTCTTTTGGAAGTGGGTGCGAGCATACGCGAATGCTATCGTGTACAGGCCGCCCATTGTCCGACTAAGTTCCTCTATCAAGCTATGAAATTGTGTAACGATTGTGATCTTAACTATCGGGCAAGTAAGAACAAAAGACTGCTGGTAGAATTGACGCTAATACAAACTGCGCAATTAGAAGAAGTTGATGACGACGAGCATGGGCGTAGCCCACAGCCGGAACTTAGACCTATATTTAATACGCCGTCGGCACAGACGCAGACTTCGGCTTCGGCGCAGGAAGTTGCACCTACTGTCGCCACGGTGCCGGTAACGCATGCGATGCCCGTACCTCCGACGACTCCGAAAGCGACTCCTTCTCGCGTGGAAAGTATTTCGTTGAAAAATCTTAGGAACAAATCGAAAGAAGAACCGCCGGTAGAGCAAGTACCTACGGCCAATGAGACTATATCTACTGATGAGAATGACACACAAGCCTTTGATGAGCAATCCTTGAATGTACAATGGCAATTATTTGCCTCGCAATTGCCGGCGGAGCACAATGCTTTGCGCACCCGCATGGCGGGAATGCGCGTTCAGCTATTGGATGATGCGATGACGATCGAAGTCTTGGTCGATAACGAACTGGCAAGTGGTGTGTTTGCAGGCGTGCAAGCCAATATAGAAAGTTTCCTGCGTCGCGAACTTCGTAACAAAAATATTTCTATGAAGGTGCGTATCGCTCCGGCGGAGATTAAACGTATCGCCGTGACGCCGACCGAGCGCTATGCGGCCATGATAGAGAAGAATCCGGCTTTGCAAGAGTTGCGTGAAACGTTCGGATTGGAGCTTAACTAAGGGAATCTATGCTTAGCAAAGGCAAACTGAAATATATTCGCTCGTTGGAGCATAAGAAGTATCGGTTGGAAGAGCAGGCATTCGTAGCCGAAGGCCCTAAGATCGTGGGTGAGTTGCTGAACGTCTTTCGTTGCAAACTTTTGCTGGCTACGGAAGAGTGGTTGCATGCTCATTCGTCTGTCGTTGCGGCGGAAATCGTGGAAGTGATGCCGGCGGAATTGCAACGTGCTTCGTTCTTACAAACACCGCAGCAAGTGTTAGCTGTATTTGAAAGCCCTGCATACTCGTTGTCTATCGAGAAAATAAAAACATCCCTTTGTTTAGCGTTAGATGATATTCAGGATCCCGGCAATTTGGGCACGATTATTCGCATTGCCGACTGGTTTGGTATTGAGACAATCATTGCTTCTCTCGGTACGGCAGATGCTTTTGCTCCGAAAGCCGTACAAGCGACGATGGGGGCTATCGCTCGGGTGCAGATCTTATATACCGCGTTGCCCGAACTGCTGTCATCGTTGACGGATGTTCCTATCTACGGTACCTTTCTGGATGGCGAAAATATCTACGAACAGTCACTGAGTGCAACGGGAGTGCTTGTTATGGGCAATGAAGGCAAAGGTATTTGTCCGAAGACCGCTCAATATGTAAATAGGAAACTTTATATTCCTCCTTTTCCGGCGGGGCGCGCGACTTCCGAATCTCTCAACGTAGCCGTAGCTACGGCGTTGGCGTGCGCGGAGTTTCGGCGACGGCTACCGTATCCTGACGATGGTAGCGCATCAGCGTAAGACTGTCCAATAACAAAGTCGGAGATTTTTTCCCCCGGCTTTGTGGATACAATAAGAAACCTCGTACTTCTTTTAACTCACCCAGTGTGTCGGACGAAAGCCGTATCCGGTGAAAACCGTCTGCGTACACGCGGGCAATATCGGCTATGATACTGTCATTTTGGTAGTGAATCTGCAAAGCCATGAACGGAGCTTGCGCGCTATCAATGTCGGTTAGAAATCTATAACGCATTTTCCAATCCAGCGTGTCGCCGGCATGAAAGTTCGTATCGGCAGGTATGACGAAATCAAGGCGACGATTCATCGGCGTACCGGTCAGGCGGTAGATTTGTTCGTACGGCCATACGTCAATGCTATCTCCGGGTTCCGAAATCATAGGGCGGTGTTCCAATTGTGCGGTCAGTCGTTCTACGTCTTTCTGCTCTGCTTTCAAACGGGCGGATAGTTTGAGATATATGTCGGCCAGTATATCGGTGTGGCGAGTATACCAAACCATCGAGGAATCGAACTGTGCTTGCGTAATATCATATTTGTTGAAAACGTATTCGATATAAAGTAATTTCTTATGGCTCTCGGCATAAGGAAGCTGGTCGCCCATAGCCTTAGCAATATGGTAATCGTACAAAACGTCGGTCATGCGTTCACGAGGAATCACCGTCTCGGGGACTTTCACCTTGCAACCTACCAATAGCAGGCATATAATGCCGAAAAGTAAGGCGTTATTTCTGCTTACCTGCTTCATGGGGTTTCATTAAACCTGACTGGATGAGGCTATCGTTGAGATATTTACTATAAAATACGAACAACGCCACAATTCCGCAACTGATAGATGCATCGGCAAAGTTGAAAATCGGACTAAAAAAGACGAAACTGTCACCGCCTACAAAAGGCATCCATTGCGGCCATGTGGTATCTATAATAGGAAAGTAGAACATGTCGACGACTTTCCCGTAAAACCACGTGGAATAGCCTCCGCCGGCAGGCAGAAAC
>JAISIB010000054.1 GCA_031262265.1 Prevotellaceae bacterium | reverse complement strand
AAATCATACCTGCGCGTTTTTTGAAAGCGACTACGCGCGAAGGTTTTGGAGGTAACTTGTTTTACGATTGGCGCATGGATGCCGAAGGACAACCGCGCCCCAATTTTGTATTGAACAATCCGCTGTACAGCGGCCACATACTTGTGGCGGGTAAAAACTTCGGTTCGGGTTCCAGCCGCGAACATGCGGCGTGGGCATTGGCCGATTATGGATTTAGAGTCATCGTATCGGCATTTTTCGCAGATATATTTCGCCAGAATGCCTTGAACAATTTTGTGTTGCCGGTCACTGTGAGCGAAAGCTTCCTATGGACGCTCTTCCATGAAATAGAGAAAAATCCACAACTACAAGTGGAAGTGGATTTACCCAACCAAGCTATTAGCATAACGAATGTAGGCGTTCAATGCCACTTTGATGTTGATCCGTATAAAAAGCATTGCCTGCTGACCGGACAGGACGATATAGAATTTCTGCTAAGCCGTAAAGATAAAATAGAACGATGGGAAAGCGCACATATATAGAGATAATGGATACTACGCTACGCGACGGAGAACAAACGGGCGGCGTAGCTTTCGTACCACAAGAAAAACTAATGATAGCCCGTTTGTTGCTCGAAGACCTACGTGTCGACCGTATCGAAGTAGCCTCTACGCGCGTTTCAGAGGGTGAACGGCGTGCCGTACAACTGATTTGCGACTGGGCGCGAAGCTGCGGTCTCCTATCACGCGTTGAAGTTCTTGGTTTCGTGGACGGATCTGCTTCGCTTAACTGGATACGCGAGGCGGGCGGAGAAGTTATTAATCTACTTTGCAAAGGTTCTCGCAAACACTGCGAACAACAATTAGGAAAAACTGCCGAAGAGCATTTGCAAGACATACAAGAGGTATTGCATGCCGCCGATGAGATGGGGATAGGAGTAAACTTGTATCTCGAAGATTGGAGCAACGGTATGCGACATTCTCCCGAGTATGTATTCTTACTAATGGATGCGCTGCAAAATACGTCCGTTCGTCGCTTCATGTTGTCGGACACGCTGGGAATACTAAACCCGTTAGAAGTCATACATTTCATTCGGCGCATGGTCAGTCGCTATCCGGGCAAACATTTCGACTTTCATGCACACAACGATTACGACCTGGCCGTCAGCAACGTACTCGGATCCGTGCTGGCCGGAGCCAAAGGTTTACATACCACTATTAACGGATTGGGCGAGCGTGCCGGAAACGCACCGTTAGCCAGTGTGCAAGCTATTTTAAAAGACCACTTCAACGCAGAAACGCGTATCAATGAAAGCCGATTAAATGCGGTAAGTAGATTAGTTGAGTCGTATTCTGGCGTAGTGATTCCGCCCAATAAACCAATCGTTGGTGAAAATGTATTTACCCAAGTAGCGGGTGTACACGCCGACGGCGATCGTAAAGCCGGCCTCTATTGTAACGACCTACTCCCCGAACGTTTCGGTCGCATGCGTACGTATGCGTTGGGTAAGACTTCCGGTCGCGCCAATATCCGTGAGAATATTGAAGCCTTGGGGCTGAAATTGGATGATGACGCCATGAAACGGGTGACTGAGCGTATCATAGAATTGGGCGACCGCAAAGAACAGGTTACGCCCGAAGACCTTCCGTATATTATCTCCGATGTCTTGAAGCACGAACATACGCCGCGAAAAGTAGTACTGAAAAGCTATTTCGTCACGTTGGCTCATCGCTTGCATCCGATGGCTACGCTATGTATCGAAATCAATGGAAAAACGTATGAAGAAAGCTCATCGGGTGACGGACAATACGACGCATTCGTACGAGCCTTGCGAAAGATTTATAAAACGGCACTGAAACGCACGTTTCCCATGTTGATAAACTACGCCGTCACTATTCCGCCCGGCGGACGAACGGATGCGCTGGTACAAGCTGTTATTACGTGGCAACACAACGGGCAGATTTTCCGCACGCGCGGGTTGGACGCCGACCAAACCGAGGCCGCTATTCAAGCAACTATCAAGATGTTGAATATAATCGAAGAATAAAATTCCCGATTGACGTATGTCAATCGGGAATCATCAGGTCAAAATCTGTTATACTCGTTATAACGCACTCATTGGTGGCAGCAACGAGGCTTCAATTGCTTGAAAAAATCGTTACCCTTGTCGTCTACCAAAATAAATGCGGGAAAATCTTCCACATCAATCTTCCAAATGGCTTCCATGCCTAATTCGGGGTATTCCACGCACTCGATATTTTTGATATTTTCTTGTGCCAGAATAGCGGCAGGGCCACCTATCGATCCCAGATAGAAGCCGCCGTATTTTTGGCAGGAATCTGTCACCTGTTGACTGCGATTTCCTTTGGCAAGCATAATCATACTGCCGCCATGACTTTGAAATAACGACACATACGAGTCCATACGTCCTGCCGTCGTTGGTCCCATGGATCCACACGCCATACCTTTTGGCGTTTTGGCAGGACCTGCATAATAAATCGGATGATCTTTTATGTATTGCGGGAGATCTTCTCCTCGGTCGAGACGTTCTTTTAGTTTTGCGTGGGCGATGTCTCGTCCGACGATAATCGTTCCGTTCAATGACAAACGTGTAGCTACCGGATATTTCGTCAGTTCGGCCAATATCTCTTTCATCGGCCGATTCAAATCAATACGCACGGCATCGCCTTCACCCGCCTTTTGCAATTCGGCAGGAATCAGTTCGCCCGGATGAGTATCCATTTTTTCAATCCAAATACCCTCTTTATTTATTTTGCATTTGATATTGCGATCAGCCGAGCACGAAACACCAAGTCCTACCGGACACGACGCACCATGACGCGGCAAACGAATAATACGAATGTCGTGGGCTAAATATTTACCGCCGAACTGTGCACCCAATCCGATGCGCTGAGCCTCAAGAAGCACCTGCTTCTCCAATTCTACGTCACGGAATGCACGACCATACGTATTTCCTGTTGTCGGCAAAGTATCATAATAGCGCGCAGAGGCAAGTTTTACGGTCAGCAAGTTTTTTTCTGCCGACGTACCGCCGATAACGAATGCGATGTGATACGGCGGACAAGCCGCCGTACCCAGCGATTTCATTTTCTCTACCATGAACGGTATCAAAGTAGCCGGATTCAAGATAGCTTTCGTTTCCTGATAAAGATAAGTCTTATTGGCCGACCCACCACCTTTGGCAACACAGAGAAATTCATACTCCATGCCTCTCGTAGCTTCAATATCTATTTGAGCAGGCAGGTTACAACCGGTATTAACTTCGTCATACATGGTGAGCGGCGCATTTTGTGAGTAGCGCAAGTTATCTTCTGTGTAGGTTTGATATACGCCCAGCGACAAAGCTTCCTCGTCCGTACAATCCGTCCATACTTGCTGCCCTTTTTCTCCGTGTATGATAGCGGTACCTGTATCTTGGCAAAACGGAAGAACTCCCTTTGCGGATACTTCCGCATTACGCAAAAAAGTTAGAGCGACATATTTATCGTTTTCGCTCGCCTCAGGATCTTTCAATATGGCAGCCACTTGTTCGTTGTGACTACGGCGCAACATAAATGAGACGTCGTGAAAAGCGGCTTTAGCCATAGCGGTCAAGCCTTCCGGTGCTACTTTAAGAACCGGAGTTCCTTCAAACTCACTCACAGAGACGTGTTCGTTCGTGAGCAAATAGTACTCAGTCGTATCAGCCCCTTTCTCAAACATAGACTGATACTTAAACGGAGGTGTTGGCATGTTGTTGTTATTTTATAATTCAATCGTTTTCAAAGTACGTATAAACGCATCAATATCGGCTTCGGTCGTATCGAACGAAGTAACCAGACGAATTTCATTGGCAGCTTCGTTCCAAAAATAAAAGAAGTAATCTTGCAGCAGACGATCTATTATAGGACGAGGCATCACAAGAAAAAGCTGATTAGCTTCCGGTTTTTGTGTAAACCGGACACCGGGTACTTCTTTCAACGCAGCATATAAGCGAGCTGCCATCTGATTGGCGTGTCCTGCGTTACTCAACCACAAATCGTTGGTCAAATATGCGGTGAATTGGCAGGAGAGATAACGCATTTTCGAGGCTAACTGTGCCGATTGTTTACGTCCGAATTTTGCTTCGCCGGAGAACAAAGAATTAAAGACAACGACACATTCGCCCACCATAAGGCCGTTCTTCGTCCCGCCGAAAGACAATATGTCGATACCACAGTCAACCGTCATCGCCCGTAACGAACATTTCAACGCGACGCAGGCATTGGCGATACGCGCGCCGTCCATGTGAACGTACATCCCGTATTCATGCGCCAACGCCGTGATAGCTTTCAATTCGTCGGGCGTATAAACGGTACCCAACTCGGTACATTGCGACAAATAAATGGCACGTGGCTGTGAATGATGCTCATCTCCGAACCCATGCAAATGAGGGCGAATCAATTCCGGCGTCAGTTTTCCGTCCGGCGTCTGTATCGGACGAATCTGCGCACCGCTCATCTTAGCCGGACTACCGCACTCGTCCACATAGATGTGTGCGGTCTCGGCACATAATATGAGGTGATAAGGGCGAGTAAGCAGCTGCAACGCAGTAACATTGGCGCCCGTTCCATTAAATACGAACAGTGGTTCGCAGTCGGGAGTTTCAAATGCGGCTCGCACCGTACGAACGGCTTGCGCCGTCCATGGATCGGCTCCATAACCAACAGCATGGTCGGTATTAGCCTGTCGAAGGGCTTCCATCACCGCCGGATGCACGCCCGAATTGTTGTCTGAAGCAAAACTTCTCATTGTCTGTTTTTAATTAGCCCCGCAAAGGTACTCATAAGCTCGTATCTTATTGCTATAACTTACGAGTTTTTTGAAATATCTTACGAGCTTGTTGACGCAACTTACAAAGAAAATACCCGTTCAATCCACCACTTTGTATTGCGCGAAGCGGAGCAGTAATTGTTTAGTACCGGCGTATTCAAAGCGAATGGTGGCTTTACAATTATCGCCTTCCCCTTCCAACTTGACGACTTCGCCAAGCCCAAAGCGTGCGTGCTCGATGTGTCCGCCCACATGCATGCCGTCCGACGTATGCGACAATTGCGGCGAAACGGGTTTTGTATCTATGGGACGTAGTTTATCCGTGCGCGGTACAGGTGTGTAAACTTGACGCGTGACGGAGACAGCCGGTTTACGATTGATGCGAGTATCACCGGAAAGGTCTAAGTAACGAGTATCAATGTCATCTATAAAAGGACTACGAGGTAAACTGTCTGGATGACCGTAGCGATAACGATTACGTGAGTATGACAGAAAACAATAAAGCTCGGCACGCGTAATGGCAACGTAAAATAATCGTCGTTCTTCTTCTATTGCTTGTTTATTATATGCAGCTTGTTTACTTGGAAATAGTCCGTCTTCCAAGCCGACCACGAATACGGTACGAAACTCCAAACCTTTGGCAGCGTGCACCGTTGTCAATGTTACTTTCTCCCGTTCATCATCCTCTACATCGGTATCTTGATCTGTTAACAAAGAAATTTCTGATAAAAATAAACCCAACGTCGGCGATTCCATATCTTCTTCACGATGTATGTTGCAGAATGTATGCATATTGTTTAGTAGCTCGCTTATATTTTCTCTCCGGTTGTTCTCCTCATCTTTCGTCAAATCCGCCAAATCTTCGTTGATACCGGATTTATCAATAATCTGCTCGCCCAAAGTAGCAGCGTCCATTATATTCAGCTTATCCTGAAAACTTTTTATCAGGTTGCGAAATCCCTGTAATTTGTTGTTAGTTGCTTTCGCGACGTTCAACGCATACGTATCCGGTGAATTTATCACTTGCCACAGGCTGACGCCGTGATTCGTGGCTGCACTAATGATTTTATCTACGGTAGCCTCTCCGATACCACGCTTTGGGTAATTGATAATACGCTTGAAGGCCTCTTCATCACGCGGGTTTACGACCAGACGAAAGTAAGATGTGATATCTTTAATCTCTTTGCGCTGATAGAACGATAATCCTCCGTAAATGCGATACGGGATGTTGCGTTTACGTAACGCTTCTTCGAAGATACGGCTTTGGGCGTTGGTACGATATAAGATAGCGAAGCCGCCATACGGCTCATTTTGTAGGCGATGCATGTTGGCTATGCGTCCGGCAACCATTTCTCCTTCTTCTATATCAGAGTATGCTTGGGATACCGTAATAAGTTCTCCTTGTTCTTTCTCGGAAGAAACTTTTTTCTTCGGTATTTGCTGCTCATTTTTAGCAATGAGCGAATGGGCAGCTTCTACGATCGTTTGCGTTGAACGATAGTTTTGTGTCAAGAAAGTCTGTGTGCCCGGAAAATCTTGGGGAAATTCAATGAAATTGCGTATATCTGCGCCTCTGAACGAGTAGATACTTTGCGCGTCGTCCCCCACTACGCATACGCGACACCCTTCTCCTTTGCCCAACAACTTGACGATCTCGTGCTGCGCGTGATTGGTGTCCTGATATTCGTCAACCAAGATGTAACGAAAGCGTTCGTTGTATTTTTTTGCCACTTCGTTATGTTCACGAAACAGTCGGTAAATATAGAAAAGCAAGTCATCAAAATCCATAGCATCCGCTTGTCGGCAACGAACGACATAGCGTTGATAGATTTCGCGTATAGCCGGCGTGCGTTGCGCTATATCTTCTTCTACCAACTCTTTATCTTCGGAATATTCCTTCGGACTAATCAGACTATTTTTGGCTTGCGAAATACGATTTTGAACGCTGGCCGGTTTATAAAGCTTGTCGTCCAGTTTCATTTCTTTAATAATATGTCGGATAAGACTTCGGCTGTCGGATGCATCATACACGGTAAAGTGTGAGCTGAAACCTACATATTCGGATTCGTAACGGAGAATGCGTAAGAAGATAGAATGAAACGTACCCATCCATAGTCGCTGCGCCACCGATTGCCCTACGAGATTGGCAATTCTCTCTTTCATTTCACGCGCAGCCTTATTGGTAAAAGTAAGTGCCAGTATGTTCCACGGCTGATAACCGTGTTCCAGTAAGTAAGCAATCTTATAGGTTAGAACACGCGTCTTTCCGGATCCTGCACCGGCAATGACAAGCGAATGCCCCTCGTTATATATAACCGCAGCGTGCTGGCTTGCGTTCAGTTCGTCAAGATAAGAATTATGCATGATACCTCAATATTAGGAAGTTCGGCTTGCAAATGTAGGTTTTTTCAGTCGTAATCCATACCTTTGCACAGGTTTTCCGATTATGTGCAACGAATAATGAGTGTATCCAAGACCAAAGCCAAATTAATAGACGCCGCACGCCAACTATTCGCACGCATGGGCGTAGAAAGTACGACAATGAACGACATTGCCCTTGCTTCAAAGAAAGGGCGGCGTACCCTTTACACCTATTTTAAGAACAAAGATGAGATATATGCCGAAGTGGTGCAAACAGAGCTTAATCGTCTTTCGGATACAATGGCGCGTGTTATCACGAAAGCCATACCTCCCGACCGGAAATTACTCGAATTGATATATACCCGACTGGAAACCGTCAAGGAAACCGTATATCGCAACGGAACCTTACGGGCGATATTCTTCCGCGATATTTGGCGCGTAGAAAATGTTCGTAAGGAATTTGACGAAAAACAGATCATTTTGTTTCAACATGTATTGGAAGAAGGAAAACAAGCGGGTATTTTCGACATAAGCGACGTTCGTATGGTCGCATATATCATACATTATTGTATTAAGGGGCTGGAAGTTCCGTACATACGCGGTAAAATCGGCGAGAACCTTGACGTAGATACGCGTAAGAAAGCCGTAGCTAACATTGTCTTCGGTGCTCTTCATAAACAAGAACCCAACAACAATCATCAAACAATATAATTATGGGATTATTAGACGGAAAAACAGCCCTTGTGACCGGTGCCGCGCGCGGTATCGGCAAAGCTATTGCTTTAAAGTTCGCTTCTGAGGGAGCTAACGTAGCGTTTACAGACATCGTGATAGACGAAAATGCGCTCAACACAGAGAGAGAAATTGCCGATTACGGCGTGAAAGCGAAAGGATATGCTTCTAACGCAGCTTCGTTTGAGGAGAGTGCACAAGTAGTAAGTACCATCGTAAAAGAATTCGGTCGTATCGATATATTAGTAAACAATGCGGGCATTACGCGCGACGGGCTAATGATGCGCATGACCGAGCAACAGTGGGATATGGTCATTAACGTGAATCTGAAATCGGCATTTAATTTCATTCACGCCTGCACTCCTGTAATGATGAAACAACGTAGTGGAAGTATCATCAATATGGCGTCTGTCGTAGGCGTTTCCGGAAATGCAGGACAATGTAACTACTCGGCTTCAAAAGCCGGCATGATTGGGCTGGCCAAGTCCATAGCCAAAGAACTCGGTTCGCGCGGCGTACGCGCCAATGCGATTGCACCGGGATTCATTATTACCGATATGACAAATGCTTTAAGTGAGGAAGTAAAAGCCGAATGGGCAAAGACAATTCCCTTGCGTCGCGGCGGAACGCCCGAAGATGTGGCAAACGTCGCCACGTTTCTTGCCTCGGATCTGGCATCTTATGTCAGCGGGCAGGTCATTCATTGCGACGGCGGCATGAACACCTGATGTGATGGAAGTTATTTACGAAGACAACCACCTCATTGCGGTCAACAAGACTGCTTCTGAAATTGTCCAGGGTGATAAGACAGGCGATAAGCCGCTTTCGGAAGTGCTTAAACAATATCTGAAAGAAAAATATGCGAAGCCCGGAAACGTATTTATAGGCGTGCCGCACCGATTAGACAGGCCGGTCAGCGGTTTAGTCTTGTTTGCTAAGACAAGCAAAGCGTTGGAAAGGTTGAATGAGATGTTTCGTAACGGCGATATTCGGAAGACATATTGGGCGATCGTCAAGACATCGTCCGATATGCCGGTATCTGCCGAACTGACTCATTATTTGGTACGCAACGAAAAACAGAACAAAAGCTACGCTTATACGCACGAAGTTCCGCATTCCAAGAAAGCTGTGCTCACATATCGCCTGCTGGCACGCTCCGACAGGTATAGTCTGTTGGAAGTCGAGTTAAAAACGGGACGCCATCACCAGATTCGTTGCCAGTTGGCCAAGGTTGGTTATCCGATCAAAGGCGACTTGAAATACGGCTACCCACGTTCCAATCCTGACGGCAGTATTTCTTTGCATGCGCGCCGATTGCAGTTCGTGCATCCGGTATCCAAAGAAAATATCGACCTAATCGCCTCTACACCCGCCACCGAGACGCTATGGAAAGTGTTTCAATTAGCGGCCGAGTAGCCGAGTATATCCGAAGCGAACGCCTCTTACTTCCATCGGAGCGCGTGTTGGTGGCACTGAGCGGCGGAGCTGATTCGGTGACATTACTATGCGTGTTGCATGAGCTGGGTTATACGTGTGCGGCCGCACATTGTAATTTCCATTTGCGCGGCGAAGAGTCAGACCGTGACGAACAGTTCGTTGCCGAACTTTGTCGCCAAAAAGAAGTACCTTTATATATTACACATTTTGATACTGCGCAAATAGCCGCCGAACGTCAGAAATCTATCGAAACTACGGCGCGTGATTTGCGCTATGAGTGGTTTCGGTCGCTTATCGAACAGGGTGTGGCAGATACTTTGGCGGTTGGACATCATCGAGACGATCAAGTGGAAACACTTTTCTTGCATCTGCTACGCGGAACGGGGCTGGATGGACTTCAAGGCATGCGCCCGCGTCAAGGAAACATGGTTCGTCCCCTACTCTTCCTATCCCGTGAAGAGATTACGGCGTATCTCTCACAGATCCGACAGTCTTATGTGACGGATAGCAGTAACACAGACGAACATCATACGCGCAACCGTATCCGACATACGTTGTTGCCGATGCTCGAAACGTTTAACCCGTCCGTCCGACAGACGCTCTTCGATATGATGAATCGTTTGGTGGGCGTAAATGCCTATTATCGGACACAAATGACGGAAGTGCTGCGACGCGTGACCACATCCGAAGGAAATATCTCTATCCGTGCATGGCTGAATGAGCCGGCTCCGTGCACCGTACTGTGGGAGTGGTTACACCCGCATGGGTTTCGGTCGGCACAAGTGGAAGACTTATACCTCGCCGCAACCCGCAAACATGTAGGTAGAGAGTTTGTTAGTCCGACAGGGAAGCGCGTTATTGTCGACCGCGAGCTACTTCTGCTTGATAACGTAGGAAGTTATGCCGACGAGCCGCTTTGTTCTTTCAACAACTTACCTCCTTATTCGACGAAGATACGGGAAGAAATCTACGACCCCGCTACTCCGCTCCCTTCCGACCCTTTCATGGCTTGTTTAGACGCCGAGCGGTTGCCCGAAGGCGATTGGCAATGGCGACTATGGCAAGCGGGCGACCGATTTGTTCCGTTGGGCATGAGCGGACATAAGAACGTAAGCGATTTCCTCAATGATTTGAAATTATCTCGCCTCGAAAAAGAAAAACAATGGGTACTCTGCCGAAATTATCAAATCGTTTGGGTGGTCGGTAGACGCATTGATAATCAGTTTAGATGCACGAATGCAACAAAAAAAATGCTAATTATTGAGATAAATCCGCACTAAAATAAAACAAAATCCTTGCTTCGTTTGTTTTTTCACTAACAACATGTACCTTTGCGGCTCAAACCAACGAGCTGAAACACTCGTTCCCAAAGAACTTATCTGTAAAATTACATATTCTTAAAAACTTTAAGTTTACGCATGTATAATATTATTCATTTGAATGGCAAAAGCCTTTCGGATTTACAGGCTATCGCTGCTGAATTGGGCGTGCAAAAAATAGACTCTTATAGCAAAGAGAATTTAGTCTATGAGATATTGGACAAACAAGCCATCGCCGAAGCAACTAAAAGAGTAGCCGCAGAAAAAATAAAGGAAGAACAACGCGGAGGTGACGATCGTAAGAGACGCGGGCGTATGAACGGAAGAAAAAATAATTCCGGGAAAGCGCAGCCTGCGGCCGAAAATACGAAGAAAGCCGAGCCGGTTGCTTCCGAGCAAAAGAAACAAACACAAGAAACCAAACAAGAAACAACGATGAAGCCAGAATCTCAACCTGCTACGACGGTTGCGCAACCATCCGTGGAGCAGCCGGAAAAACGTAGGCGCGGGCGACCACGCAAAGAGGAAATGCCTAAAACTACGGCCAAGACTGCCGGTCGGACGCCGAACGATACGAAATCGACCGAGCCGAAAAAAGAATCACAGGAGGAAACCGCACCGCCCACTCCCGCAACGGAACGCGTAGACGTCGTATCCGAAGAAACAAAGAAACAGACGCAACAAGAAATGCCTAAGCCTCGTAAACATCCGATGGTATTGGATTTGGAAGACGATTTCGTTCCCATCGAAGACTTACCCGTAAGCGAGAATACGACGCCGTTGCCGGAAGAGCTGATACATAAGTTTGATACGAATAAGGCTATTGCCCCGACGCAACCTGCACCCAAACAACAACAGCAACCCCATCAACAGAATCAGCATCCGCAACAACAGCGGCAGCAACAGGGAAAAGCCGGCAAGCAACAAGGGCAGCCTCATCAGCAGCAACCCAGCAATCGCCCGCAACAAGCCTTGCCCAACCAGCCCAATCGTCCGCAAGGATACAACAACAATAATAACAATAACCGTCCACAAAAACCAGAACGCGAACGTCCGTACGAATTTGACAATATCCTTACGGGTAGCGGCGTACTGGAAATTATGCCGGACGGATACGGATTTCTACGCTCCTCCGATTATAATTATTTGGCCTCGCCCGACGATATTTACGTCTCGCAGTCGCAAATCAAATTATTCGGTTTGAAAACGGGCGATGTGATAGACGGAACCATTCGCCCGCCTAAGGAAGGCGAAAAATATTTCCCGTTGGTGAAAATTGCCCGTATCAATGCACGCGACGCTGCCTTCGTGCGCGACCGCGTACCGTTTGATCATTTGACGCCACTCTTTCCCGACGAGAAATTCAACCTCTGTACCGGTACGAGACAAGACACGCTGTCGGCACGCGTCGTTGATTTGTTCTCACCCATAGGCAAAGGCCAGCGCGCCCTTATCGTGGCGCAACCGAAGACCGGTAAAACGATGTTATTGAAAGATATTGCCAATGCCATCGCCTACAATCACCCCGAGGCATACTTGATTATGCTACTGATTGACGAGCGTCCGGAAGAAGTGACCGATATGGAACGTACCGTCAAAGCGGAAGTCGTGTCGTCCACATTCGACGAGCAGGCGAGCCGCCATGTTCAGGTAACCGAAATGGTACTTGAAAAGGCAAAGCGCCTCGTCGAGCACAAGAAGGACGTCGTTATTCTGCTTGACTCGATCACGCGCCTCGCCCGCGC
>JAISIB010000043.1 GCA_031262265.1 Prevotellaceae bacterium | reverse complement strand
AACAACTGCGTCCATTGGTAGAGCAATTGGTGGATGTGCAGAAAAATCTGGCAACGAAATATTTGACGGAAGCAAAGAAACTCATTGCTTCGAGTGATGCCGAACAGCAAGCCGAAGGTTTTCTGGCACTATATCGCAGCCACAAAGCATTGCCTAAGAATAAAGCACTGATCAAATATTTGAGTGAGCAAGGTATAAAGGCCGGTATGCTGAAAACAGAGGCTATTTATATGGAGCAAAACAACAAGCGCATGCCCGAAGCTGTGGAACCGCTCTTCTTTGTCATTGATGAGAAACTAAATAGCGTAGACCTGACTGATAAAGGTATTGATTTGATAACCGGTAACTCGGACGATAAAACGATGTTTGTCTTACCGGATATTGCTTCGGAACTGTCGGCGTTGGAAAATGAAATTGACTTGAGCGATGAGCAAAAGTTGGAAAAGAAAGACGCGCTGATGACTAACTTCGCGATTAAGTCGGAGCGTGTCCATACGATTAACCAACTACTCAAAGCCTATACGATGTTTGAAAAGGATGACGAGTATGTAGTCATTGACGGGCAAGTGAAAATCGTGGACGAACAGACCGGACGTATTATGGAAGGTCGCCGTTATTCGGATGGATTACATCAGGCCATTGAAGCGAAGGAGCGGGTAAAGGTAGAAGCTGCTACGCAAACCTTTGCAACGATTACTTTGCAGAACTATTTTCGTATGTATCATAAGCTGTCCGGTATGACCGGTACGGCCGAGACGGAAGCCGGAGAATTTTGGGACATCTACAAATTGGACGTGGTAGTAATCCCAACGAATAAGCCGATTGCACGAAATGATATGAACGACCGCGTATATCGCACGAAGCGGGAGAAGTATAAAGCGGTGATAGAAGAAATAGAACGCTTGGTATCGGCAGGACGTCCCGTCCTTGTCGGCACGACGTCGGTCGAAATCAGCGAAATGCTGAGTAAAATGCTGACGATGCGGCGTATCGAACACAATGTCTTGAATGCAAAGCTACACCAAAAGGAAGCGGACATTGTGGCCAAAGCCGGTTTGCGCGGCACTGTGACGATTGCGACCAATATGGCCGGTCGTGGTACGGATATTAAACTCAGTTCCGAAGTGAAAGCTGCCGGAGGTTTGGCGATTATCGGAACGGAAAGGCACGAGTCGCGGCGAGTCGACCGACAATTGCGCGGCCGCTCCGGACGTCAGGGCGACCCGGGTTCTTCTGTGTTCTTTGTATCGTTGGAAGATGACTTGATGCGACTCTTTGCGACCGATAGGCTTGCAAGCGTGATGGATAAACTCGGCTTTAAGGAAGGGGAGATGATAGAAGCGAAGATGATCTCCAATTCTATTGAACGCGCCCAGAAGAAAGTGGAAGAGAATAACTTCGGTATTCGTAAGCGTTTGCTCGAATATGACGACGTGATGAACAAACAGCGAACGGTGGTATACACCAAACGTCGTCACGCCTTGATAGGTGAACGTATCAGTATGGATATTGCCAATATGATTTGGGATAGATGTGCGGTAGCCCTCGAAAATGCCGACTATGAAAGCTGTAAGATGGATATTCTGCAAGTGTTGGCTATGGACGTTCCTTTCTCGGAGGATGAGTTTCGCAATAAAAAGAAAGAAGAATTGGCGGACGAAACCTTTGATGCGGCGATAGAAATGTTTAAGCGGAAGGCGGAACGCATGGCGCAGGTTGCATTTCCGGTGATTAAGCAAGTGCAGGAAACGCAGGGGCACATGTATGAGAATATCCTGATACCTATTACCGACGGCAAGAAAGTTTATAACATATCCTGCAATCTGAAAGAAGCCTACGACACGGAATGTAAGGCGGTGACGCAAGCTTTTCAGAAATCTATCTTACTGCATGTCATTGACGAGTGTTGGAAAGAAAATTTGCGCGAGCTGGACGAACTGAAACACTCGGTACAGAATGCCAGCTACGAACAAAAAGATCCGTTGCTCATTTATAAGTTGGAGTCGGTCAATTTGTTTGATACGATGGTCAATAAGTTGAACAATCAGACTATATCCGTCTTGATGCGCGGACAAATCCCCGTGCAAGATCCGTCGCAGGTGCGGCAAGCAGCTCCCGAGCGGCGATCGGATATGAGTAAGTACAGAGAAAACAAACAGTCACTGAGCGACCCGAATGCGCAGGCTGCTGCTGCACATGATACACGTGAACGGCGTCGTGAACCCGTTCGTGCCGAAAAAACGGTAGGTAGAAATGATCCTTGCCCTTGCGGTAGCGGGAAGAAATATAAGAATTGTCACGGAAAGAATATGTAATAACACCCTGTGGGGATTGCTTGTTATGAAAAAGTTTCTTTTGATATGGATATTGCCGGCTTTGTGCTGCTCTTGCTTTTCGTTAGAGCAGCTGTCGGTTGATTTTTTGGAGCCGTCCGAACTAAGTTTCCCGAATGAGGTTCGTAAGGTAGGAGTCGTTAACAATATGAGCGTACACTCCGACCGCAATTTTGTTTTAGAGGATACGGTGCCTCGTCTTCTTGAATTGGCCAGAAGAACCTCTTTTCATATAGGAGAACCTACCGTTGCTACTCGCGCATTGGCCGATCAACTTGCCGGACGAAAGTATTTTGATCAGATTACGGTTTGTGACTCTGCTTTGCGCGCGGAAGATAAAGTCGTCCGTGAGCAGCGGCTGAGTCGCGACGAGGTACAGGAATTGGCGAAGGAACTGGACGCCGATGTCATTATCTCGCTCGAAAACATTCAGATTAGGACTACGCGCCTGATTACCCTTGCCGGTAACGACGGTCTATGGGGAACGATTGACGCCCAAGTGGCTACGAACGTAACGCTGTATTTACCTACGCTGATGCTACCGTGGGCGCGCGTTGCAGCACGCGATAGTATCTTTTGGGAGGATTTCGGTTATGCGCCCACTCGTCTGATTTCTAATAGGAAATCGGATGATGAGGTTGTCGAAGAGGCTTCTGAGTTTGCGGCCTCACTACCGTTACGCTACATGGCTCCGTATTGGAAAACCGTTTATCGTTATTATTATACGGGCGGCAATACCGAGTTTCGCGACGCTGCATATCTGCTTAACGAAGGTAGATGGGATGAAGCGGCGAAACTTTGGGAACGCGTGTGGAGTCAAGGAAAGAAAAAGGCGAAGAAACAAATGTACGCAGCGTTCAATATGGCGTTGTATTGTGAGTTGTCCGAGCGATACAACGATGCCAAACAGTGGTTAGCTCAGGCCAATCGTATACGTATCGACCGAGATATACGAGAAATCAAGCAGGTGCCGAACGAAACCGGCGAATATCAATCCGTCTCGACAGAAGACTTATTCATTCGCTACGGCGAACAGTTGGATGCGCACATAGTTGCCGCCAGCCGACTCCGCATACAAATGCAACGCTTTGACGGTGAGAAATCAAACCGCTGACGAAGACGCGTTTGTGCGTGCGTTCGCCAGCGGTTTGCGATGGGAAAAACAAGGGATAGCTTGTTATGGGTTTTTGGGCGTTGAGCGACGAGTCGATCGCTTTTTGGGAGCCTCGGCTTTCGGTTCCAGAGAGACGCCGGCCAGTTCGGGGTCAATCATGATACGGCCGCAATATTCGCAAACGATGATTTTCTTGCGCGAGCGAATGTCCAATTGCCGTTGAGGCGGGATCTTATTGAAGCAACCGCCGCAGGCGTCACGCTGTACATAGACGATACCCAGACCGTTGCGCACGTTTTTACGAATACGTTTGAAAGATTGCAGCAGACGCGGCTCAATGGTATTTTCCAATCGTTTAGCCCGTTCGCGCAGACGCTCTTCTTCGGTACGTGTCTCGGAGATAATTTCATCCAGCTCCGACTGTTTTACTTCCAAGTCCTTCTTTCTTTCCTCCAACGCCGTTTCGCTGTTAGCAAGTTCTTCTTGTCCTATTTTTTCATCAGCCAGAAATTCGCGGATGTGCTTTTCCGACAGTTCGATTTCCAGATTTTGGAACTCTATTTCTTTGCTCAGAAAATCATACTCACGGTTGTTACGTACGTTGTTCTGTTGCTCTTGATATTTGGCTGCCAATTGCTTGGCATTTTCTATCTTGATTTTTTCCTTGGCGATATCTCCTTTCACTTGTTCAAGTCCGCCTTGTATGTTTTGAATGCGAGTTGACAGACCGGCAACCTCGTCTTCAATGTCTTGCACCTCCAACGGCAGTTCGCCACGCAATGATTTGATTTCGTCAATGTGCGACAAGATTGTTTGCAGGTCGTACAATGTCTTTAGTTTTTGTTCTACGGTGAGATCTTTCACCTCCGTTTGTTCACTTTTTCTTGCCATACGTTATAAGTAGTTTATAGGATTTGTATTTACGTTTGTTTGATATATTTTCAAGCCGGGGCAGGTAGCATCCAAGTAGTTGAAAAGGATTTCCCTCGTATATTGTTCGCTTTCATAGTGCCCGATTTCCACCAGCAGGATTTCTTGTTCGCGCCCGAAGTACTCGTGATAGCGTATCTCTCCGGTTAAAAAGGCATCGGCACCGTTGGCGATGGCATCGGGTATCAGAAACGCACCGGCTCCGCCGCACAGGGCAACGGTACGAATGGGCTTGTCTGTCTCGCAGCGGTTGTAACGTACGCAAGGTACGTCGAAAGCGCGTTTAATACGGTGCAAAAAATCCATTTCATGCTCTTCTTGCGGCAGTTCTCCTATCACTCCCGAACCGGAATCGGTGAGATGTCCGGTAATCGTCGTTGGTTTGGAAACGAGGAAACGAATGTTTTTCAACCCCAACTTGTCGGCAATTTTATAGTTGACGCCACCTTGTGCATTGTCCAAATTGGTGTGCGCAGAATAAATGGCAATGTCGTTGCGGATGGCTTTCAAGATACATCGTTCCACGTAGTTATGCCCCGTGATGGACTTCACACCATGAAAAAGAAGGGGATGATGTGATATAATTAGGTTGCAACGCAAGGCAATGGCTTCGTTGACGACCGGTTCCGTAACGTCCAGACACAACAAAGCCCCTGTCGTTTCCGCGTCTGTTAGTCCGAGTTGCATGCCGGCGTTGTCGAATCCGTCTTGCAAAGGCAGAGGCGCGAATTGCTCAAGGGCATTCACAATCTCTCGTATCCTCATTTGATTGAGTGACTTTTACGGGTGCAAAGATAGGTATAATATGTGGATAACTTCGTATGTTATTTGATTTTCCGACCGTGAGAATAAATTTTCGCGGTATCTTATGAAGCGCAGCTACTTTTTGCGCAACTCAGGAATCTGTAATTCGGCGCCGACGGGCACGACATTCGGATTTCTCAGCTTGGTGCGATTGTGTATGAGCAGATACGGCCACAAGTCTTTCGTACCATAATACTGCAAGGATACTCGAATCAGCGTCTCACCGGGCTGCAAAACGTGCGTAGCTTTGGTGCCGATAATTTCATAGCTGGTCGAATCCGGATGAACGGGCGTAGTTGTTGATACAGGCGCGGTTGTTGTCGTACGTTTGGGAGTGGTGGTTGTGCGCGTGGGCGTTGGTTGTCCGTCGTTCTGACGTCCTTCGGGACCAAATTCGGGTACGATCATTTCTTCGGTTAAGGTCGTATCGGACGTCCAAACCCCGTCGGTATCAGATAAAATCTCTATGCTATCCGTCGGTACCGGCTCAACGGTAATAGTCGGAATGGTATCTGGTACGGCAACTTCGATAGTGGTCTGAATAGGCGGCTCGTTGTCATCATAGGTAGTCAAATCATAAATCATATAGATGATTGCCAGCGTCAGTAGCCCGATTAGTATGGTACGCCACCAAGGGAATGGAGGTTTGACCTTAGGTTTCACCGGATGTTTCGGTGTCTGCTTTTTGGCAGGCGGTGAGACTTTCTTCGGTGGCTCGGGTTTGACCGGTTTGGTAGTCGGTTCTATCGGCGAGGGCGGGGAATCTGGCGGCGACGTCTCTTCCAGATCGGTAAACGAAACGTTTTCGTTCAACACGACGGTTTCAAAATGTGCGAAAGGCTTGTTGATGCGTTCACGCACTTCGGTCTCGGGGGTAAACGATACTTTGGTATGTCCTTCTATCTCGAAGCGTTCACCGGTATTGACGTTGATACTTTCACGACTCTCAATTTCGGTCAACTTAAATGTGCCCAATCCTTTGATTTTGACGTAGCGGTCTTTCTCCAATCCTTCCACAATCGTCGCAAAGAACGCATCGGTAAACGCACGTGCGTGTTGGGTGCTGATACCTTGCTGCGTAATCCAGCGTTCAAGCATTTCTTGGATGGATTGTTTGTTCGGCATGGGAAGACTATTTGAATTTGTCTTTCAAGGTTACGCTGGGTTTGAAACTTAGCGATAACTTGGGTGGCACAAGCATGCGCGCCTGTGTGGCCGGATTGACGGAAACTCGCTCACCTTTCTTCTTTACTTCAAACGTACCGAAAGATGGGATGTGTATCGACTTATCTTCTTCCAATTCTCCGATTAATTGAGACAGGAACGAGGTGGTCAGTTCGCTCGTTTTACCTTGTGTCAAGTCCAATTTGCCGGATAATGTTGCGATAAAGTCTTTATTGTTCATAATAATGCGCGTAAATTCGCCGCTATATTACTAATTGCGAATAAAATAAGCAAATATTTTATGCAGAAACTTACAAAAAAACCGTTCCGTAGAGGTCAAACTCTTCTGCATCGGTGATTTTTACGTTATAAAAGTGTCCGATTTGTAACAACGAGGTATCTGTTTTACGGATAAGCACTTCCGGATCCACCTCGGGGGAATCATATTCCGTTCGGCCGATGTAATAATCTCCTTCTTCACGGTCTATCATTGCTTTGAACGTTTGTCCGATTTTTCCGGCACTGATTTCAGCGGATATTTGTTGCTGTAAACGCATGATCTCATCAAGGCGTGCTTCTTTTACTTCGTTCGGTATGTCGTCGATAAAGTGTGTGGCACTGTACGTGTCTTCTTCTGCGGAATAGGCGAAAGCTCCCATGCGCTCGAAACGCGCTTGTCGGACAAACTCCTTCAATTCCTCAAATTCGGCAGCTCCTTCGCCCGGGTGGCCAACCATCAGTGTTGTGCGGATATGGATATTCGGTACTTCGCGGCGCAGATCGCCCAATAGGCGATAGGTCTCTGCACTTGTCACATGGCGGCGCATATTTATCAAAACTCGGTCGCTGATATGCTGCAACGCAATGTCTAAATAGTTACATACATTGGGTCGTTCGCGCATAACGCGCAGTAAATCCATCGGGAAGTGTGCAGGGTAGGCATAGTGTAAGCGTATCCACTCTACGCCGTCGATGTCTGCCATTTGCTCAATGAGTGCGGGCAGCATCTGTTTTTTATATAAATCAAGACCGTAATATGTCAAGTCTTGGGCGATGACTTGGTACTCTTTCACGCCTTGTTCGGACAAACGACGTACTTCTTCCAAGATTTCTTCGATGGGACGCGAGATATGTTTGCCTGTTATGAGGGGAATGGCGCAGTATGAGCAGGTACGGTCGCAGCCTTCGGAGATCTTTAAGTAGGCGTAGTGGCGAGGCGTAGTCAGAGCGCGTTCGGTTCTTAGTTCGTTATGATAAGCTTTTCCGAGATCGGCGAGCAATCCTTTCCAATCGAACTTACCATAGAACTTATCTACCTGAGGAATTTCTGCCTTCAACTCATCTCGATACCGTTCGGACAGGCAGCCCATCACGTATAGTTGTTTAAGTCGTCCCTCTTCTTTGGCTTGTGCGAAGTCAAGAATCATATTGACGGATTCTTCTTTGGCGTCGCCGATAAAGCCGCACGTATTTATGACGGCTATTTCTCCTTGCGGTTGTGCGGGATCGTGCGCTACGCTGTATCCGGCAGCTTCAAATTGTCGCATGAGTTGTTCTGAATCCACGAGGTTCTTAGAACAGCCCATCGTCACGATGTCTATGTGGTTGCGTTTCATTAGATTATTGTCCGAAAAGGGAATCTACAAATTCTTTGCGGCGGAATACCTGCAAATCTTCCATGCCTTCTCCCAATCCGATATATTTTACGGGAATCTTAAACTGGTCGGAGATACCGATAACTACGCCGCCTTTGGCTGTCCCGTCCAATTTAGTGACAGCAAGAGCGGTTACTTCGGTAGCAAGCGTAAATTGTTTGGCTTGCTCAAATGCGTTTTGTCCCGTCGAGCCGTCCAGAACAAGCAGTACTTCATCCGGAGTATCGGGCACGACTTTCTTCATGACATTTTTGATTTTCGTCAACTCATTCATCAGGCCGATTTTATTATGAAGCCTTCCTGCCGTGTCAATAATCACGACGTCTGCGCTATTCTTAACGGCAGAGCTGAGCGTATCATACGCGACGGAGGCAGGATCTGCGCCCATTTGTTGCCGAATAACCGGTACGCCTACACGTTCGCCCCATATCACCAGTTGCTCGACGGCAGCGGCACGAAAGGTGTCGGCGGCGCCCAGATACACGGATTTTCCCGCTTGTTTGAACTGATAGGCGAGTTTGCCTATGGTGGTGGTTTTCCCAACGCCGTTGACTCCCACTACCATAATCACGTAAGGTTTACGAACGATAGGCATACTGAAATCCGTCTCATCGTTCGTATTGTTTTCGGTAAGCATCTGCGCAATTTCATCGTGCAGAATATGATTAAGTTCCTGTGCATTGAGATATTTGTCGGTAGCTACGCGTTTTTCAATTCGATGAATGATATTTAGCGTTGTTTCTACTCCGACGTCGGACGTAATAAGTATCTCTTCCAAGCTGTCGAGAACTTCATCGTCCACTTTCGACTTGCCGGCGATGGCTCGGCTGATTTTACCGAAAACACTTTCTTTGGTCTTGGAAAGCCCTTTGTCCAGCGTTGCCTTTTTCTCTTTTGAAAAGAAATTGAAGATGCCCATAATAGCGTGTGTTGATTTGTGCGGCAAAGATAGCCATTATAAATAAAAAACCTCTCATGTAGTGTTGCATGAGAGGCTTTTATGATTAGGTGTATAGCCGATGTATTTTACTTCTTGAAAAAGTTTTGTACTTGTTCGTTCGGTACCATCTGCTCATCGAATGTATAAGCCCCCGTCTTAGGCGACTTCACCATCTTCACTACTTTTGTGTACGAGCGGCCTTCTTTGTTGCCTGCTTGCAAACTTGCTACGGTCTTCTTTGCCATGGGTTTACTTATTTAATTTCTTTGTGTACGGTCATACGTTTCAGAATCGGATTGTATTTCTTCAATTCCAATCTTTCCGTCGTGTTCTTTCTATTTTTCGTCGTGATGTAACGGGAAGTTCCCGGCATACCGCTGTTCTTGTGCTCGGTGCATTCAAGAATCACTTGCACTCTGTTTCCTTTCGCTTTCTTAGCCATAACGTAATCCTCTCCTTAAAAACTAATTACTCGGATGTCTTCCCAATTGCAGAAGCCTTTTGTCACGGCGTCGTTCAAAGCGGCGTCCAATCCTTTCTTATTGATGGTACGCAGACCGGCCGCACTGATATTCAGGCTGATCCAGCAGTCTTGCTCTACATAATAGAATTTCTTCCTAAACAAGTTTACATCGAAACGGCGTTTTGTGCGTCTTTTCGAGTGCGAAACGTTGTTGCCCACCATGGCTTTCTTTCCGGTGATTTGACAAATTTTCGACATATCTTATCTTATTTTATTGTTCTAATCGGTACAGGCGTTTTCAAACAGAGCGCAAAGTAACTACTTTTCTCTCAAACGCACAAACTTTTCGTTTATTAAATAATCTTATAGGCTTTATTTTGATTCCAAACCGGCGGAGGAGAGCCTCCGAACCGCTCATTCGGACAACTATTGATGTGCTCGTATTTTCGTGGTATGTTAGGCGGACAACTCGCCGTCTTGTTTTAATAACTTCGTCACATATTTTGCGTAGCTACGGGCGTCGGGCGTTTGGCTCGGTCGATATATTCGATTATCTTTGCGGCATTAAAACGTAACAACTCATTATTCATGAAGGAACAAACGGAAACACTCGCCGCCGGTCGCCGCTTCACGCGCGCATTCTGGGTGAGCAACACAGTCGAATTGTTTGAACGAATGGCCTACTATGCCATTTTCATCGTCATCACTCTTTATTTGTCCAACATACTGGGATTTAGCGACGTGGAAGCCAGCTTGATCTCGGGGCTTTTCTCGGGTGGTCTTTACCTGCTCCCGATGTTTAGCGGAGCCTATGCCGATAAAATAGGTTTCCGTGCTTCGTTGCTGTTAGCCTTTTCATTGTTGACGATCGGCTATTTCGGGCTGGCTGTATTGCCTACGTTTTTACAGTCGACGGGTTTGGTAGACTACGCTTCCGCGCAAGTGACGTTTCATGGTTTGCAGGCGAGCACCCAACGATGGATTATCGTGCCGATTTTGGTGATTCTGGTGATCGGCGGATCGTTTATCAAGTCGGTAATCTCCGGTTCGGTGGCGCGCGAGACGAATGAAGCCAACCGCGCGCGCGGTTATTCT
>JAISIB010000038.1 GCA_031262265.1 Prevotellaceae bacterium | reverse complement strand
ACCGGTAATCAACGAAGTGAAGTTAGAATCGAATATAGCTGAGAATGCGTTGGAATAACCATCGGACAACGCCTTCTTAACAACTTTACCGGCGCGAAGTTCTTCTTTGGTTCTCTCATATATCAGCACGTTCGCATCGACTGCCATACCTAACGTAAGTACGATACCCGCTAAACCGGACATGGTCAAAGCAGCCTGGAACGAGGCGAGTATTCCCATCGTGAAGAATATGTTGAACAGAAGTGCCGCGTATGCAATCAAACCCGGGATAACTCCGTACACCGCGCATATATATAGTAACAACAAGACCATAGATAAGACAAACGAGATCAGTCCGGCGTTGATAGACTCTTGTCCCAACGAAGGACCAATAATGTCTTCTTGTACGATACGAGTAGGCGCGGGCATTTTACCCGACTTCAACACATTCGCCAAGTCCTTCGTTTGTTCAGGAGTGAACTGTCCGCTGATTTCCGAACGCCCGCCCGTGATTTCCGTATTTACCGTCGGTGCGGAGTAGACGTAACTATCCAATACGATTGCAATGGATCGTCCGATATTGGCAGCCGTTAGTTGCGCCCACTTACGCGATCCTTCCGTATTCATAGACATGCTGACAACCGGACGACCGAATTGGTCGAATGTGTCGGAAGCATCGTCGACGGCCTCACCGGTTAGTGGCGCATTGCCTGTACGGTCGGTAACTTTGATAGCATATAATTCATAAATCTCGCTTTGTTCGCCGTTCCCCATAGGAGCTACACCCCATAGCACGCGTAGTTCGCGTGGAAATTCGGCTTTTATTTCCGGAATGGTCAGGTATTTATTGATCGTAGCCGTATCGCGGTAATGCGCGTATCCGATGACCGGTCCTTGTCCCGTAGAGTTGAGACTAAGAATGGATAGCAACGGATATTGTTTACGGATCTGTTCGTCATTTGCGGATGTTTCCGGCGTCGTACCTGTAACCGACGCCAACAAACTGTCGCGCGTAGCTGCACTCGGCGTAGAAGTAGTCGCTTGGGCTGCGGCGTTCTGCGTTTGCTCTGCTTCGATAGCATCGGCAGCGTCGGCCGATTGCAACGTAGGGTCAGTCAATAGCGTACGCAGCTTGGTGTCGGATATTTGGAACGCCGATAATACTTCCGAAGCGTTATATGTTTCGAAAAACTCCAAGTTGGCGGAGCCTTGCAAGAGCTTACGCACGCGTTCCGGCTCTTTGATACCCGGCAGTTCTATCATGATACGTCCCGTCCCGCCTTCCAGTCGCTGAATATTGGGCTGTACGACGCCGAAACGGTCGATACGTGTACGCAGTACGTTGAAAGAATTGTCGATGGCCGATTGTACTTCGGTGCGCAATACGGCTTCTACTTCGCTATCGCTTGATCGTTGCGTGACCTTATCTTTCAATTTTTGCGTAGCGAATAGTTCTGCTAAACGAGCATCGGGAGCTACACGACGATATTCTCTGATAAATAAAGATATGAAGTCATCTTGACTGGTTCGCTGTAATCTACTTGCCGAAGCTAACGCTTGATTGAACAGTTCGTCTGATTTTCCGTCAGCCAGTGCCTTTACTACGTCTGCTACCGAAACTTCCAGGATTACGTTCATACCTCCTTTGAGGTCGAGACCCAATCCTATTTCCATTTCACGACATTCTCTTAGCGTATAGCTACCCAGCCAGACTTTTTGGTTCGCCAACGAGTCCATGTAGAACTGTTCTTTAGCCACATCTCCGTTTGCGTACTTTGCTGCTTTGCCTGTGTAATGACTCGTTACGAACGAGAACGACAAATAGAAAGCGCAAACAAGGATGAGTAGTACCGCAAAAACTTTAACAATTCCTTTGTTTTGCATTTTATGTTACGTTATTATTGATAATAGATTTTATATTATTCACCGTACAAGGCTGCAAATATATGCTTTTTTTCGTTTGCAAATGATAGAGGGGAGTAATTTTTAGCAAGGGAACCGCGTAGACGTCACAAGATACCGGCGTATCTTCATATCTGACGGCGAAAATTTATTTAGCGCGTATCCCGTTGCGATAAGATACGAGCTTATGGCAACGGGATACGGTATGGTTGAAAGATGTTCACCGGCGGCTATTCGTAAGCCCCTTCGCGCGACAGTTGATGGTCGAGATTAGCCACGCCCAAAGCGGTCACGGCGATACAGATAGCCGTGTGTTCCTGATACTCGGGAATGTTCTTTGTATATAGGTCACGTTCGGTGTGCCAAATCTCGCCGTACTCAAAGTTATACCCTTTCAAGTCTTCGGTCGTAAAGTTGAAAATAGGCACTCCTTCTACGGCAAATACCGTTCCGTCGTGGCTACTCGGCACCGTCGGGCGGCGTGCGGGGCGTTCCAACTTGCGTACCTCGAACGGATAGTCGGGTCGTACGCTTTTCAACGGTTCGCAGATTTTCACGAAGTCGTCATACATCGCCGCAGGCACGGAAATGCCGACCGGAGGGGTCGGTCCGCCGTCACGATTAAAAAGATTGGAGATTTTTGGCAACATGCTCGCGTGTGTCTTGGCGAACGCTTTCGCACCCAGCAGTCCGAATTCTTCAGCCGCGAAGGCAACGAACAAAATCGTACGTTTAGGCTTGGCACCGGACTGTGTAATCAGGCGAGCAGCTTCCATCATGGGGCCAATTCCCGTTCCGCAATCAACGCCGCCGGTAGCTACGTCGTACGAGTCCAAGTGTCCGCTGACGATCACGTATTCATCGGGGTATTTACTTCCTTTGATAGAAGCAACGATGTTGTGGTATTTGATAGGACCTATGCTGAAATGGTTGCGAATGTCGAATTCAAGTAGAAACTCACGCCTTTCTTTGGCCATTTGCTCAATGATTGCGTACTGGTGCTCGTCCAATTTAATATCGGGAGTCTCCGGAAGATTGTCGAAGTCAAGTAGTCCGAGATTCATCATCTTACGATCGTATAACGCGCGAATGGGCACTGCGGACGACTGTATGAAACCAAGTACGCCGGCTTCGCACATCTCACGATAGAAAAGTGCCGGAAATGTACGCAAAGGAATCTGCTGATACGTTCCGCCGGCAGTCTGTGCCGCGCGTGCGGCTTCTCTGTTTTTTAGAATAATCTCTTCGTTTTCTGCTTTGATGGCAGCACGAATAGAATCGGCAGCCGGCGTGCGATCAATGGGGAAACCGTCATTTTTACCGGAGATAAGTACCCATGCGCCGTTCAGTCGACCTTTCATGCGGTTGAATTCGGCGCGAGTCTTAGGTTCTATCAGCACATGTCCTCGTTGTAATCCTTTCGTTCCCGAAGTAAATGAAGGCGTGGCAAAGTGTAAAGTCATCCCGTTGTCGCTCAACATACGACCGAACCATGCGCCGCGATTGAATCCCACGGGAACACTACCGGCTTCCTCGCGTTTGACGGTCAGCCCCATACTTTCGAATTCGCGCACTACCCAATCGGATGCGTTCTCAAAGGCTGCTGAGCCTACCGGCCTACCTCCGAAACGGTTGGTAAGGATGTCCAGATAATGCATGACTTGATTATCCGTCTTTCCGGTTTGAATAATTTTTTCTACTACTTTGTCTTGTGCAAATGAGGGGATAATGGCAAAACACCACAGGGCGATAGCCCATGCAAAACTTTGTCTTTTCATATTCAGTACTGTGTTTTTGTTATGGATTCGGGCACAAAGAAAGCAAATCTTTCTGTGATAGCCATCGGTTGCGTGAAAAATATCACGAAAGGCTACTTTTTCTTACAGATTTCTTCCTAAAAATTTGCGGAGCACCTCTGCGGGCAAATCCCGACGTTTGGCGTAGTCCTCCCACTGCTCGTCGCTGATTTTTCCGACGGCGAAGTAGCGAGCAGCCGGATGAAAAAGAATTAAACCCGATACGGAAGCGTTCGGTTGCATCATTCCGTTTTCGGTAAGCCGGATACCTATTTGAGAGAAGTCGGTTAGTTGGTCTAAGATGAAGTTGACGGAGAGATCGGGCAAACAGGGGTATCCTACTGCCGGACGGATGCCGGTAGGCTTTTCTATGCGAATCTCTTCATGAATCTTGGCGGCGGCAGCTTCTGCCAGTCGCTCGCACAAAATCGTAGTCATGAAATCGTTATAAACATCCTCCGTGTGTTGTCCGCTTACGTCCGTATGGACGCTGGTAGCAAAGATTCCTATCGTATCCGGCTCGCTACTTCCCTGATAGGCTTTTGGGCGGACAAAATCACTGAGGCATAGGAATGGAGCATCCGCATGGCGGCGGGTTTGCTGGCGCAATAGCGGGATAACCACCTCGTCTTTACCCACCAACAGGTTATCTCCGTCAGACCAGGCCGGAAAAAGTACGGCGAGTGCCTGTGCTCTACAAATATCTTCCCATTCTTGTAATGTTTGAAGAGCCTCCGCTTTTAGTTCCAAAGCATGCGGAGAAGAGATGTCGCTGCGTCGAATATTCCAACTATGAAAAAAATACACCCAGTCAATGGATGGAAGTAATTCGGCAGGAGAGTAAGAACGTATCATCGGAAACAGAGTGCTTGTCCGTGTTTTGTCGTGTCAAAAGGTTGCTTTGTACTTTTGCGTTCATACACGCGATGTCCGTTTACGAAAGTCATTTCTACTCGGTAGTTGGGTAGATGTTTGAATGGAGACCATCGAGATTTACTATATATCGGTTCCTTGGAGTAGTCGGATAGTGCGTTTTTACTAACCAATACAAGGTCGGCTTTGTATCCGGGTCTGATAAATCCCCGATTGCGTATCTGATAAAGTAATGCCGGTGCGTGGCACATCTTTTGTACGGCCGTCTTGAAACCAAAAGACTGAATCATGAACGGAAGTCCGTATTGTATGGATGGTATGCCCGAAGCTGCTTTGAGGGAGCCACCTACTTTTTCATCATACGTATGCGGTGCGTGATCGGTCGCTATGGCGTCTATCGTGTCGTCAAGTACCGCTTGGCGAAGCATGGCTTTGTCGGTATCGGTTTTAATGGCCGGATTACATTTTGACATGAACGCGTATTCTTTTTCCAGCTTCTTAGCACTCATCAGTAAGTGCGGGATACATGCTTCGGCTGTGATTTGTTTCTCTTGCAAGGGACGGTTGTCAAATAACGTTAGTTCCTTGGCAGTAGACAGGTGAAGGATATGCAAACGAGCGTTCGTTTGTGTCGCTAACTCGATGGCCGAGGCCGTACTTCGGTAGCAGGCTTCCTCCGATCGGATGTGGTTATGCAACCAACGGGGCAAATCGCCGTTCGGCTGTAAATAGCGGCGCGAATAAATTTCCAGATTGGCATTGATAACGGACTGGTCTTCGCAATGGGCTGCGATCAGTAGCGGACTTTCCTTGAAAATACGTTCAAGAGCATCGCGTCTGTCCACCAGCATATTTCCTGTGCTGGCTCCCATAAAGAGTTTGAGGCCGGGCGTCCGATGTAAATCCAAGCACTTAAAGAGGTGTGTATTTTCGTTCGTCGCTCCGAAGTAGCAGGCATAGTTGACGAGTGAATTTTCAGCAAACAACTCTTGCTTTGCTCCCCACGTTTCAAGCGTAGTGGTTTGCGGATTCGGATTAGGCATATCCATGACGGAAGTAACGCCTCCGGCAGCGGCCGCACGACTTTCGCTCGCGATATTTCCTTTATAAGTAAATCCCGGTTGCCGGAAATGTACGTGCTCATCTATCGCTCCCGGTATGAGGAACATACCTTGTGCGTCAATGATGTCTGTGCAAGGTTCGGACGGGGTCGTATCTCCTTCCAATATCTCCGTAAGATATTCATCTTTGATAGTCACTGATCCGAATAACTTACGACCTTCGTTGACTATCTGGGCATTTCTGATCCACGTGCTTCCCATGCTTTTTTCTTTTATATGTCACAAACCAACTTCTTACCTTCATACTGATGACGCCGAAGAAGGCTTCTCCGAAAATGCCGGTATTCATTTTCGATACGCCAAGTTCTCGATTGATGAAGATGACGGGTACTTCTACGATGCGATAGCCTAACTTGTATGCAGTGAATTTCATTTCAATCTGAAAAGCGTAGCCCTTGAAGCGAATCTTCTCCAACTTGATTGCTTCGAGTACCGTACGGCGATAACAAACGAAGCCCGCAGTCGTATCGGCAATCGGCAGGCCGGTAATAAGGCGGACGTAGCGCGATGCGCACCACGACATGAGCAATCGTCCCATCGGCCAATTGATAATATTCACGCCCGTTACGTAGCGCGAGCCGATGCTGACACCGACGCCGTCGGCTTTACATGCTTCATATAGGCGTGGTACGTCTGCCGGATTATGTGAAAAGTCGGCGTCCATTTCAAAAATAAATTGGTAAGGATGTTGTAATGCCCATTCGAAGCCTGCTATATATGCCGTACCCAGTCCTTGTTTCCCGGGACGTTCCAACAGATGAAGAGATTCTGGGAAAGTTTTTTGTAAGCGTTTGACAATGTCCGCAGTACCGTCGGGCGAATGATCCTCCACGATCAGAATGTGACAAGGTAATTCCAGCGCAAAAATAGTCTGAATGATTCGTTCGATATTCTCGCGCTCGTTGTATGTAGGTATAATAATTAGGCTATCAACGTACTGCATTGTGTAATTTCTCTAATTGATGGCCCACAAAAGTACGGTATTTTTATATATTTTGTACTTTTGTACCGAGAAATCAAGCTTTTCATGACGATTAATGAATTGCAGTGTGTATACACTGCCCACCCTAATTCGACTGCTTTACGGGATTTACTTCATAACAAAGAGATCCGGCATATCTATTGTCAGGGGTTACAACTTTCTGCTTCTGCCTTGTTCTTTTCTTCGTTCGTGTCTTCGGCGCAACATCCGTATGTCTTTGTTCTAAGTGACTTGGAAGAAGCCGGTTATTACTACCATGACTTCGCTCAGCTACTGGGAACGGACAACGTGCTCTTTTTTCCTTCGTCTTTTCGCCGCGCGGCTAAATACGGACAAAAGGATACGGCCAATGAGATTCTGCGTACGGAAGTGTTGGGACGATTGCGCACGGCGACCGAACC
>JAISIB010000211.1 GCA_031262265.1 Prevotellaceae bacterium | reverse complement strand
CACCGCATCGTAAACGCACTCCCCGATGATTTTCGCAAACCTTTCACCATGTTCGCAGCAGGATTCAAGTATCGCGAAATTTGCGACCAACTGAATATGCCCATGGGCACCGTTAAAAGTCATATCTTCCAAACAAGACAAATTCTCCAAGAGAAATTGAAAGATTTCAGATAATCTGCTCAATCCCGTCGGGCGCACGCCAACGTTAAGACGGTAATAGAGATTCTTTCCACCGAACGCAATGCGCGCATGCAAGCGTTGACCGTTGATCCGGTCGTCCATACATCATCCACCAAAAGAATATGTTTACCCGCCAAGCGCGCGGGTTGAGAGACGCGAAAAGCATCCAACATGTTGATAAAGCGTTGTTCACGTGTCTTACTCGTTTGTGTCTCCGTATTCCTTACCCGAATCACAGCATCCCGTTCCATAGGCACATTTAATCGTTCACTCAATCCTTTTGCCAAGCACTCGCTCTGATTATAACCGCGACGACGCTTACGTATCGGGTGCAACGGAACCGGAACAACAAGATCTATCCCCATAAAAAAGTCACTATCCGCACTTAACTCCGCTGCTATGAGTTTTCCGAGTGCAATACCGAGCCATTGCTCACCTTGATATTTCAATTGTCGTACCAGTTCGGCATACGGACTCTCTGCGGAGTAATAATAAAAAGCGGCGGCCTTGACTACCGGTGCTCCGCTTTCTACGGATTTCCGCATCGGATTGTCGCGCCGACGGTGAAACCGCGTACGAGGAAGTTCGCGCAAACAATCGGCACAAAGGTAAGTTTCATTATCGCCGCCGAGCACACAACGACATACCGTACAACAGCGCGGAAAGACGATGCCAAGCAAGGCCGATAGCCATCTGCGTAGCACCGCGAATAAATCGTTCAAATAGGAAAAGAGAATACGCAATCGTTATTTGACTTCCAACTGCGTAACTGCGACCAAAGTAATATCAAATACCAGCGAAGAATAAGCAGGAATAGCCGTCGTACTCGTTGATCCGTAGGCGGATATATACGGGATATAGATTTCCCAACGATCGCCTGGGTGCATCCATTGCAATACTTCTGTCCATCCGCTAATGACGCCGTTCACGGTAAAAGAAGAAGGAGAATCGAAATCCGTCGGGTCGTTACCGGTAAAGTTACTGTCGAATACCGTCAGATTCTTGTATTGTGTGGTTAGATGTTTTGGTGCCGGACAAGCAGCGAATACAGCTTCGTTTATTAACATACCCCGATAGAACGCTGTGATCGTACTATTGTAGTAAGGAGACGGTTGCTTCTCATCACCGGTAGCTATCCGCTTATAATATATATAATAGCCTTTGTTCCGTTCATCCTCGATTCGTCCCAGCGATGCATCGGAACGAGCATCAAAGACGTTAGCCAAAGAATCCATGAATGCTTCGTTGCGAGCTTGCCAGTCGTGATAGACATCTACCTCCTTTGTTTCTTCACAGCCCGTCAGTAGAAAAGCCGATAACGACAATAGAAAAGACAAAAAAACAGTAAGAGTTGTACGCATATCTTCTTGGTGTTTGGGTTTCAAATTATATAAGTTGTTTCAACAGCGAAGTAATATCCACGCGGTCGCCGATAATCGTTTCCAAATCATTGATAGAAACACGCTCCTGCAACATCGTATCGCGATTGCGCAAGGTAACGGTATTATCCTCCAATGTTTGATGATCTACCGTCACGCAGTACGGCGTACCTATGGCGTCTTGACGACGATAACGCTTGCCGATGCTGTCTTTCTCGTCGTAGTGGCAATGGAAACGGAACTTTAAAGCATTGATAATATCGCGCGCTTTCTCGGGAAGCCCGTCTTTCTTCACCAGCGGCATGACCGCCAATTTAACCGGCGCGAGCGGCGCGGGCAGCTTTAATACGACACGACTTTCGCCCCCTGTCAATTGCTCTTCCGTATAAGAAGCCGACAGAACACTCAGGAACATACGATCAACGCCAATACTTGTTTCAATCACATAAGGCGTATAGGATTCGTTCAACTCAGGATCGAAATATTTGATGCTTTTTCCCGAATATTTCTCATGCTGACTGAGGTCAAAGTCCGTTCGCGAATGAATGCCCTCTACTTCCTTGAAGCCAAAAGGCATTAGGAATTCTATATCTGTGGCTGCATTGGCATAATGAGCCAGTTTGTCGTGATCATGATAACGGTAGCAATCGTCGCCGAATCCTAACGCCTTGTGCCATTTCAGGCGGAATGCTTTCCATTTCTCAAACCATTCCAATTCGCTGCCAGGACGTACAAAAAATTGCATCTCCATTTGTTCGAATTCGCGCATACGAAAGATAAACTGCCGAGCCACTATTTCGTTGCGAAAAGCTTTTCCGATCTGCGCGATACCGAACGGGATTTTCATCCGCCCTGTCTTTTGTACGTTCAAGTAGTTGACAAATATTCCTTGCGCCGTCTCCGGACGCAAATATACTTTCATCGCGCCATCGGCCGTAGACCCCATTTCCGTAGCAAACATTAAATTGAACTGCCGCACCTCTGTCCAGTTGCGCGTGCCCGAGATTGGGCAAACAATCTCCTCATCTAAAATAATTTGGCGTAGCTCTTCGAGATCGTTCTCATTGAGCGCATTTTTATAACGGTCGTGCAACGTATCCCGCTTCGCCTGATTGTCAAGCACGCGCTGATTGGTGGCACGAAACTGTGCTTCGTCGAATGCCGCGCCGAAACGCTTGGCAGCCTTCTCTACTTCCTTCGTGATTTTATCGTCATACTTCGCCAACTGTTCCTCTATCAAGACATCCGCACGATAACGCTTCTTGGAATCTTTGTTGTCAATAAGCGGATCATTGAACGCATCTACGTGGCCGGAAGCTTTCCATATCATCGGATGCATGAAGATCGCAGAGTCTATCCCCACGATGTTTTCGTGTAGCAACACCATACTGTCCCACCAATACTTCTTTATATTGTTTTTCAGCTCTACGCCCATCTGTCCGTAGTCATATACGGCACCCAGCCCGTCGTAGATTTCACTGGAAGGGAAAACAAAACCATATTCTTTGGCATGCGATACCAATTTCTTGAAAACATCTTCTTGCGCCATAACGTTATCTGTCTAATTCGGGAGGCAAAGATACGCGTTTTCCGTAGGATAATATAATATCTTACGAGGAAAATGCCAGAACAAAGCTGCTCGTTAAAACAAGCGGCTTTGTTATTTTTCTTATTTTATTTCGTACTTTTGCGGGCAAAAGAGTTAAGATTCTCGAAAAAGACACTATGACGATAGATGATATTAGAGAAGACGGATCCAAGCACCATTTGGGCGGAATGTACCAGAATTGGTTTCTTGAATATGCTTCTTATGTGATTCTGGAACGCGCCGTTCCCCATATTAACGATGGATTAAAACCGGTACAACGCCGCATCTTGCACTCGATGAAGATGCTGGACGACGGACGCTATAACAAAGTAGCGAATATCGTAGGACATACGATGCAATTTCACCCGCACGGCGATGCTTCCATCGGAGATGCGTTGGTTCAGCTTGGGCAAAAAGATCTGTTGGTCGATTGTCAGGGAAACTGGGGAAACATCTTGACCGGCGACGGAGCCGCTGCATCGCGTTATATAGAAGCGCGCCTCTCAAAATTCGCTCTCGAAATAGTATTTAATCCGAAGACAACCGAATGGAAACTCTCCTACGACGGACGAAATAAGGAGCCTATCACACTACCCATGAAGTATCCGCTACTATTGGCGCAAGGTGTGGAAGGAATCGCGGTCGGACTATCGTCAAAGATACTGCCCCATAATTTCAATGAACTTTGTAATGCGGCTATCAACTATTTGCGCGATGAGCCGTTTACGTTATATCCCGATTTTCAAACGGGCGGATTGTTAGATATATCCAAGTACAACGACGGAGAACGCGGCGGATCGGTACGTATTCGTGCCAAAATAGAAAAGTTGGATAACAAAACGCTCGTGATTCGTGAGATTCCTTACGGAAAAACAACGTCGGTAGTCATAGAGTCTATCTTAAAAGCCGTTGAAAAGGGGAAAATTAAAATACGGAAAGTAGATGACAACACGGCAGCGCAGGTGGAGATATTGGTACACTTAGCTCCGGGTGTTTCTTCCGACAAAACGATTGACGCGCTATACGCTTTTACGGATTGCGAAGTAAGTATTTCTCCGAACTGTTGTGTGATAGATGACAATCGTCCGCTTTTCCTTACCATAAGTGACGTGCTCCGTAAATCCGTAGACAATACTACATTTTATTTGAAGCGGGAGTTGGAAATTCACAAAGACGAATTGCAAGAGGAGCTGCACTTTGCTTCTCTCGAAAAGATATTTATTGAAGAGCGCATATACAAAGACAAGCAGTTCGAACAAGCGAAAAGCATGGACGAAGCCTGCGAGTATATCGACGAACGGTTGACGCCCTACTATCCATCGTTTGTTCGCGAAGTTACCAAGGACGATATTCTGAAACTGATGGAGATAAAGATGCGACGCATCTTGAAATTCAACTCCGACAAGGCCGAAGAACAGATAGCCCGCTTGATCGATGAAATCGCCCGAATTGATAAAGACCTATCAGATATGGTCGGTTACACCATTCGCTGGTTCGAAATGATCAAACAGAAGTATGGCAAAGATTTCCCGCGGCGAACAGAACTACGTAGCTTTGATGTGATTGAAGCGGCAACCGTCGTGGAAGCGAACAAGAAGCTTTATATCAACCGCGATGAAGGATTTATCGGCACTTCCCTCAAAAATGATGAATTCGTTGCCAATTGTTCCGATTTGGACGACGTAATTATTTTCTATAAGAACGGAAAATTTCTAATTACGCCCGTCGCCGACAAGAAGTTCGTAGGCAAACATATTCTCTACATCAATATTTTTAAGAAGAACGATACGCGTACCATCTACAATGCCGTTTATAGAGACGGCGGAGATGGTACTTATTATATCAAGCGTTTTGCCGCCACTTCGTTGACGCGCGACCGCGAATATGACATTACGCAAGGAAAACCGAACTCGCGCATCGTATATTTTACGGCCAATCCAAATGGAGAAGCCGAGATTATAAAAGTAACCTTGAAGCCCAATCCTAAATTAAAGAAGATTACTTTTGAAGAGGATTTCAGCGCGGTACGCATTAAAGGACGCGCGGCGCAAGGGGTCATACTGACTCGGAACGACGTTCACAAGATTACGTTGAAGCAGCGCGGCGGCTCCACCTTGGGCGGCCGTAAAGTATGGTTCGATCGCGACGTATTACGACTTAACTATGATGGGCGCGGCGAATACTTGGGTGAGTTTCAAAACGAAGATCGTATTCTCGTCATCTTGGAAAACGGTGATTTCTACACGACGAACTTCGATACGAACAATCATTACGAGCCTACCGTATCTATCGTCGAGAAATTTGATTCGCAGAAGATTTGGACGGCCGTTCTTTACGACGCCGATCAGAAGGGCTTACCTTACTTAAAACGTTTCACTTTCGATAATTCGGCTAAGAAACAAAACTATATCAGCGACAACCATAAGTCCAGACTAATTCTGCTTACCGACGAATATTATCCGCGTCTCGAAGTTATTTTTGGCAGTTCGGATAGTTTCCGTGCTCCGTTAGTTATAGAAGCGGATGCGTTCACTCCTGTGCGTAGCCACAAGGCGCGCGGCAAACGTCTCACGACTTTTGCCATTGACTGCATCAACGAATTGGAACCGACCCGTTTTCAATCGGCTACCGACCCCGAAGCGACAAATTTAACTCCCGAAGAGGAGCCGGAAATACTGGATCCGGATGAAGGAAAAAGCGAAACTGATATTATTGACGATATAACCGGACAGCTGAAACTGTTTTAGAGAGCATTTACACGCGCTATCACCTGTATCTGCTCCGCTAAGAATTTACCGCCCCATCGTCCTTTCGGGGCGGTTCTTCTTTTTCTCCTCATCCGGCTTCTGTTTAGTAATATCCAAAGGCTTTTGCTTATTTAAAGGCATCGTTCTGACATTCCAGTCTTGATCAATCGTCATTAAAGCCCTCAATTCAAGAATTTGCGGCAGGTAAAACACTTCCTCCGGCTGTATTCCTTGCCGATAGTCGCCCGTGTCCCATACACCGTTCCCGTTACGGTCATTCACCAACCGCGCTCCGTATTTACCCGGGTCAAGAAAATAGAAATCTGCCAATCCCGCAGTTACCCGCCGCTGGCGTATCGGTTGATCTTTATTGTCCAGCAACTCAACGAACGCCGTGCTATCGGCACCGGAGATATGAAATAAAATTTCACCGTAATCTTCTAACGAACGCACCTTGAAAGATTGCTTTTTCTTATCGGTATGCAAACCGTACAACCCGATGAAAGCGATAGAATCGAATCGTATCTCGTATTCTTGCGATGGTTCCCACGTATCCGGATAAATAGCCACCATCTTCTTGTCCAATGTATCTCGTACAACGTGTGTTGCTACCTCTTCCCACAAGCTATCTACTTTATGATACAAACGAATGCTATCCGGACAAACGCTGTCTAATGGTTCCTCGAAAGTGACGGATATTTGCCCGTAAACTTCCATCGGAGTCGAGATTTTTACGTTCATCGGAAGGAATTGTGTAGGCGGAATTTGCGGAAGAGAATCTGTTTCCGATGCTTGTTCTCTGCGTTCCCTCTCCTGTGCTCGTCGTTCTCGCGCCGAAGATTCACGCGCTCGTGGAGGTTTGTACGTCAACCGAAGCGTATCCGTACGCGGCACCAACTGTTGCAACGTATCCGTATAGAGATAGGTCATCGCGACAGAAAGCGTGTCTTGCTTATAAGTCAGCGAGTCGCGTATCCAATAGTGAATCGTATCTTTCCGCGAGTTGTGTTCTACCACAAAAGCATCCCGTTCATCAAAGTTCAAACCCTTAATATGCGGCAAAGAGTCCGCTTTGTTGAAGAAATACACGGAGAACATTTTCTGTTGCAACCGTTCGGTTTTCACCAAATATTGTGACGCATTCAACTCTTTAAAAGCCCGTAGCAACAAGTCATTCGGAAAGAACTGCACGTAATCGCGAGGCAAGACCGTATCTATGGTCAACGTGTCCTGCCACAAAGTATCCAACCGCGTACGGTATTCAAAGCGCGGAGTAACTAACGAATCTCCGAAAGCAATCTCTTCCGATTGTTGTGAGAAGCGAAAATTTTGATCAGCGTCCATCAGCGCATAAAGTCTGTAACTTCCTTCGGCAATTCCCCGTATAGTGAACTGCCCGCGGCTATCTGTGCGCGAAACGCGGTCAAATGGCAACGTAGTAAACGCCGAATCTGCCACATCGCGATGCAGTCCGACCAAGATGCCCTTAATTGGTTCCAAGTTGGAAGCTTCAAGTACCGTTCCCGATACTTCCAGCGTATCAATAGAAGCACCGGTAGAGAAAGAATAAGCAAAACTGCCTAACGGATTGCTTTCGTTATTGTCTACGATAGCGTCCGAAAAGTCAATCGTGTACGTCGTATTCGGTTTTAGAGTGTCAAGTAATCGAACATCAATCCGTTTTCCGGAAGCGCGAATTTCCGGTTGTTTCAACTGCGGCGGCGAAACCACCACTTTCTCCGAAGCATTTTGCAATTGGATATATTCATCGAAACGTATCGACAGTCGTTGCTTATCATTGTTTACGGAGCGTTGTGGCGGAGTTGCCCCTATGAATACGGGCGGTGCTTCATCGTAAGGCCCCCCGTCGGGGCGACCGACGTTCGCGCACGCGGCCGTCAGCAACACGGCCATCAACAATAGCACTCCGTCACGTGCTTCGCTTATTTTCTCCCGACGTTTCTGCATGCGAGTTTATTCAAACAACAACATTCCAAAATAAGGTGGCGTATGGAAGTTAGGACGAGGCATCTCTATGGGATTCCATGAAAGGAAATGCGGCGTCGGCAAATCGTCACCACATTTATAAAAGTTCGCCCGCGTATGTTTTCCTTTCAACGAATGAATATCATGCAGGTAGAATGCCGAATAAGGTACGACTAACGCTACTTCCCATTGCGTATCGCCTACACGTTCCCCGAACGGTTGATCTCCCAACGACGACCAACGTCCGATCGTACGCAATACCGATTCGTTGGCATGTCCGCGTTGCGTACCGGCCTCGCCGCCGCCCAAAATAATCGCACCTACGCAATTGGATTCCAGATTATAGTAGACATTGTTGGCATCGGGGCTAAAGAAAAATTCTACGCACGAGTCTGTCCACACTTTCCCGCCATCGGTATATTTTGCCCTGACCGCTTTCTCTTTGACGCGGTAGTGTAGTAAAATAGCATCCGCCGTGTACGCAATACGAAACGTCACGTCGGGACAATAGGGATATTCTGCCCAATTTACGGTATTGAGCGCGTGTTCGGAAATGCCTGCCTTGTCTAACAGCGCAGGCACGTCGGCCGCAGCCACCGCAGTGGCCGACAATTGCTTAACAGTAATTTCTTTCATTGTGGCGTGTTGTTCTATAAATACATTGTTTTCGTCTTGCACCTGACGAATAATTCCTTCCAAATCAGCCGCCGAGGTATCCGGTGCATACCAACCGCTGAAAGCGTCGGTTACGTACCATTTCCCGTCTATGCACTTAAATACTACGCGCAAGTCAAGGCTTCCGTCTTCAAAGCCGGCCTCAAACTCTTTGTGCTCACTTTCGTTCAGTACATAGTGCGCTACGTAGATACCTCCCTCGTCTTCCATTGTTTCACGGTAGGTTCTGAGTGCTTCGCCGTCCAATAAAGGCCACATCCGACGAACAAACGGTACGACTTTCTCTTCGCCGTCGGCATCGGAAAGTAGTAACGAACTTTCCAACGGGAAGCGAATACGCTCATATTGGAACGAAGCGTTAGTTGTAAACTTGGACAGAAAATCTTCAAACTTTTCCGTGTTCTCTTGTGCTGTGAGTGATGCAGCTCCGGCCAGCAGTAGCAAATAAGTAAATAATAAACTTCTCATAATAGAGTCGCTAAGTGAAACATGGGGGCAAAGATACTCAATAGCCTCGTTATTTATTGAAAAAAGATACTGTAAAATTCAAATATCTTCGTAGGATAATCGAATTACAAACTCGCGCGTTCACGCCTCAAATACTCATATCCGAATCGACAGTATAGGCACTTTTTCCGATCACAGTAAGTTGTTTGCAGTTGAATCAAGGCTTGTGAATCGGCCGCCGTAGTTGCTCGGATTCCTGCCGTATCCCATTGACGGATGATATGGTTGTGCTCGGCAGGCAGACCTTCCAAAAAACGATCGGCGCGTTCGATAAGAGAATCATCGCCCCGATACTTTCCATAAGCATATAACACGGGAATAATTACGTTTATAAGTAAGAGGCGTAACGAACGAAGACTGAAAGTTTTCTCCCTTTTCACCGATGTTTTTCCGAATAGGTAATGATTCTCCCAATAGGAAGAAGTTTGGATATTCAATAGGCTAATGACTTGTTCTACCTTTTCCGCTTCCATTATGCGAGAGAACAAAAGTGATTCCCTCTGATATAAATGCGCTAATTGGGCGATTCGGACGTGCGGGAAATTGTCGGGGCGCGTGCGCAGAAAGCGCCAACGCGAAACATCCAGTTCCGTTAACTCAAATTTACGGCGCAAATAACGATATTCTTTGCGCAAACCATCATAATAGCTGTCGCCCGTTTCTTTTTCGAGCAGGCCGGCTTGCCCGAAAAAGATAGATTCTATCTGCAACAGGTTATCGCGATGTTTATCTACGGCACGCAAATTCAAGAGCATTGCCCATGCTTCGAACGCCTCTCCGTTTACTCCGAATCCGAAACCGCGTGCCAACGTAACGAACAGCACATCTTCCCAGTGGCGACCGAGTCGTTCCCAACGCTCGCACAGTTGACGGACTTTTTGTTCATACCGTTCGGATTGCAAAGCGGATAACCACGAGTGCACCGTCAAGGGAGAAAGCGATGAAAGGATGGTATGGCAAGGAGGATGTATGTCGGCGGCATGCAATCGTGCGTAATTGTGGCGGATGTGCTCGGGACACGGAAGTTCCAGTTGCGGAATAGATTCTCCGTTGGTGCGCCGAACCGAATCATCGACGTGCTCGGCCACATGCAAGATGACAGAATCATACGCCCGATTCTCATGATGCCCGTGCCGTTTCCAGTCCGATGAAGAAGTATGGATCTCGATATTGCCGACCCACAACGTACCGTCTATCTTAATCTTCGCATTAAAGAAGTCGGGGCCGGCGTGACGATTGGGCAATCCTGTGTCAATAACCTCAATAATTTGTCCGGTAGTGGTGCGCAATTCGCGTAGCGGAAACAGCTTGTGTTTCCAAACGTAGTGTAGTAGTTGTTCCATGATATACTAAATACTCCGCCGATAGAATGTTTAAGTGATGACCGACGAAATAAAATTGCGGGCAAAGATAAATAAACAAACATTCTTTGCCGTACATTTGCGTTTGAAAAACGTTTCAAAAATTCATTCATCAATAAATTTACGTATGAACACGATTCCAACGCATTCTTTCCGGCGTCTCGCGACTATCGCCGCCGTCCTTATTTCGACAATGCTCGCCGTGACCGGTTGCCACCGCACTTCTACTCCGATACGTGCTACTTCTGATTCCGCCATCATTGCTACTGTTAAGTGGGATACGACGTACGTGAGAGAAGGTCTTTTGTTGAGACAAGCAGCAATAGATACGCTTTACGGAGTTCCTCAGCATATTTCCATTCTCGAGGTAAATCCGTACCACTACGGCTTCGACGTGATCGTAAACGAACCGAACATGCAAACGACACAACAAGCGGCACGTAGCATATTGGCAACGGCTGCCATCAACGGCTCTTATTTTGACCGAAAGAAAGGAAATTCCGTCTGCTACCTGCGCCGTTTTAATACCGTCATTGACACTACCGCTACGAACGAATGGCGGCTGCGCGTAACGGGTGCCATAGAAATAATAGACGGCTCTCTTGACATAATAAAATGGGACAAAGAGACAGAATCCGCCTTTTCATCGGGGATTAGCACGGTACTCGCTTCGGGACCTCTCTTATTAAGCGACGGCGAAACGTGCGATTTCTCCGCCTGTGATAGTGCTTTTGTATATACCAAGCATCCGCGAAGTGCGATTGCCGAGACCGGCTACAACGGTACATGGCTCATCACATTTGACGGCAGAGCGGCCGGCAAGGCAGAGGGCGTCAATATACCCGAAATGGCTCATTTTCTCCGCGTCTCGGGCATCAAAAGCGCACTTAACTTGGATGGCGGCGGTTCCACTACACTCTGGTACAAATACGCACCGGACGGTGGCGTCGTCAACCGGCCGTGCGACAACAAGCAATTTGATAACGCCGGCGAGCGAGAGGTAGCCAACGTTATTGCTGTCATTCCGACGTATAATTCGCCAACGGAATTGCTTATCCGGCGTTAATCTTGCATTTATACCCGCAATCGTTTGCAGAATTCAATATTTTTGCAGAATATTGCACACAAAATAACACATCTACTCAAATTTTAATTTTCTAACTACCTAAAAACGATTCAAGATGAAGCTACGTTCATTTTTTGTACCAATGGTTGCGCTGACCATAGGCTTTACGGCCTGCACGCAACAGCAAGAAGAGGTTGCGCCTGCTATTCCGCGCGACGCTCAAATGGAGAAAAACATCGAAACACTGCTGAAAAAGATGACGCTGGACGAGAAAATCGGACAGATGACTCAGCTAACTATCGATTTGCTACTGCCGGCCAGTGCTTGGCCGAAGCCTGGAGAAGCTATCAAAGTCGATGCGGCCGCGTTGGATACGATTATTCGTAAGTACAAGGTCGGATCTATTCTGAATGTACCGTTCAGTATGGCGCAGACGCCCGAAAACTGGTACGCCATTATCTCGCAAATTCAAGAAGCGGCTTTGGCCGAGACAGGAATCCCGATGGTGTACGGCGTTGACCAAATCCACGGAGCCTCTTATACGGCCGGAGCTACCTTATTTCCTCAGAATGTCGCATTAGGGGCTACGTTCAATCGCGAACTGGCTAAAACGACCGGACGTATCAGTGCCTACGAAACACGTGCGGGCGGCATCCCTTGGACATTTGCGCCCGTACTCGACATGGGCCGCGACCCGCGTTGGCCGCGCATGTGGGAAACGTTCGGTGAAGACGCTTTCGTGAATGCAGAGATGGGACGTTATATGATTGTCGGCTTTCAGGGCGGCGACGGCGCACACATAGACGCCAACCACGTAGCCGCTTGTTTGAAGCACTATATGGGCTACGGCGTACCGACTACGGGGAAAGATCGAACGCCTTCGCGCATAAACGAACAAGAAATGCGCGAAAAACATTTCGCACCGTTTCTTGAAGCAATACGCGCCGGTGCTCTGTCCGTCATGGTCAATTCCGGTATCAACAACGGACTACCCTTTCATGCCGACTACGAACACTTGACCCAATGGCTCAAAGAAGATTTGAATTGGGACGGATTGATCGTGACGGATTGGGCGGACATCAACAACTTATATACCCGCGACCAAATCGCCGCCGATAAGAAAGAAGCCATTAAACTATCCATAAACGCCGGAATAGATATGTCGATGGATCCGTATTCTTGGGACTTCTGCGTACTGCTGAAAGAGTTGGTACAAGAAGGGGAAGTCTCTATGGAACGTATTGACGACGCCGTTCGCCGCGTGTTACGGATGAAATACCGCCTCGGCTTATTCGAACAGCCGATGACCAAACCTTCCGATTATCCTGAGTTTGCGAGCAAAGCGCACGCCGCCGCCGCCTTGGAAGCCGCCGAAGAAGCCATTACGTTGTTGAAGAATACCAACGATCTATTGCCCCTCGCCCCCAACAAGCGCGTACTCGTGACCGGCCCGAACGCTAACTCCATGCGCAGCTTGAACGGCGGATGGTCGTACACGTGGCAGGGAGACGCCGACCGTTATGCGAGCGATTGCAACACGATACTCGAAGCCATTCAGCAGCGTGTCAGAACATCGCACGTGGTCTACGAACCGGGCGTTACTTATCGTCCGTTCGGCTCCTATTGGGAAGAAAACGAACCGGAAATTGCGAAGGCCGTTGCCGCCGCACGCAACGTAGACGTGATTGTTGCTTGCATCGGCGAGAATTCCTACTGCGAAACACCGGGTAATCTGGACGATTTATCCCTTTCTGTCAATCAGACTGCCTTGGTAGAAGCATTGGCAAAGACGGGTAAGCCTATTATTCTCGTGCTCAACGAAGGACGCCCGCGCCTGATCAGCGGACTCGTGCCGCTGGCCGAAGCCATCGTGCATGTCTACCTCACCGGCAACTACGGCGGCGACGCTTTGGCGCATATTCTCTACGGCGACGTGAATCCGAGCGGCAAATTGCCCTACACGTATCCCCGTTACCAGAGTGCGCTCACCAATTACGACTATAAACCCAGCGAACAAGTGGATCGTATGCAAGGCGCATACAACTATGACGCCGTCATCTCCGTACAATGGGCGTTCGGATACGGGCTTAGCTACACCGACTTTGCGTATAGCAACCTGACAGTGGACAAATCTTCCTTCACGGCCGACGATATGCTGACGTTCACCGTTGATGTGACCAACACCGGCCAAGTGACCGGCAAAGAGAGTGTCCTGCTTTTCGGCAGCGATTTGGTAGCCTCGTTGACGCCCGACAATCGCCGCCTGCGTGCCTTCGATAAAGTCGAACTGAAATCCGGTGAGAAGAAAACCGTCACGCTGACCGTGCCCGGAAGCGATTTTGCGTTCGTCGGACACGATGGTAAATGGATACTCGAAGCCGGAGATTTCCGTATACAAGTAGGCGATCAAATCCTGAACGTCACTTGCTCCACTACCAAGAAATGGGATACTCCCAATAGAGAATCCGTACACTAAATGGACGAACATACGCACGAACACCACCACAATGCCTACACGCGGACGCTCAACCGAGCGTTCGTGGTAGGCATTACGCTTAACCTGCTCTTCGTCGGCGCCGAATTCGGCGTCGGCCTATGGGCTAACTCCCTGGCGTTGCTCTCCGACGCCGGACACAATCTCAGCGACGTAGTCGGATTGGCACTTGCCATGTTCGCATTCAGACTTTCGCGCGTCAAAGCGTCCGACCGCTACACCTACGGATACGAAAAGAGTACGATCCTCGTCTCCTTATGCAATGCCGTCATCTTGCTACTGGCTGTGGGAGCCATATTCATAGAGAGCATACACAAACTTTGGAGTCCCACCGACGTGGCAGGTACGGCCATCGCATGGACAGCCGGCATCGGCGTAGTCGTCAACGGCGTGACAGCCATGCTTTTCTTGCGCGACAGGCAACGAGACCTCAACGTCAAAGGCGCATATCTGCACATGCTCGCAGACGCTATGGTTTCTATCGGCGTATTGGTATCCGGCATCGTGATTACGCACACGGGGTGGTACGTCATTGACCCGATCATCGGCATCGGCGTAGCCCTCATCATCCTTATCTCTACGTGGAAACTCTTGCGCGACAGCCTCCGCCTATCTCTTGACGGCGTTCCCGCAGGCATCAACATCGAAAAGATCGCGCAACTCATCCGTAACGTACCGGACGTGGAAAGTGTGCATCACATCCACATTTGGGCGCTCAGCACCACCGAAGTTGCGTTGACGGCGCACGTAGTAACCCGCACGCTGAACGACATGGAGCAAACTAAGCACGACATTAAAGAAACATTGGAAAGTCACGGCATCGGACACGCCACGCTCGAATTTGAACTAAACAGTGCGCCCTGCGGCAATGAAAGTCATTGCGGATAAGCAGGTATAGATCAAATCAATGCCGCCACTTTTCGGATGTTAGCCAAACGCTTACGGAATGTCGTATCGTGGTCGGCCACATACATATTATACTTCAATTGCATACGCATTAACGAATCTGCCGGAACGCCCAACGCAGCTTCGAACATCATGGCGGTCTGAATCGTCAACACACGACGTGCATTTAGGATGTCGTTCAGTACATGATATGACATTCCCATAGCGGTAGCCAATTCTTTCTGTGAGATCTTTCGATATTCTATCTCATCCTTCAACACTTCTCCCGGGTGCGTCGGACTAAAACCGAATCTTGAAGATGTAATTTCCATTCTTTTCGTCTATTTCTCGGCAAATATAGTAGAGACTTTATAAATAACACAAAAAGAGTGGAGTTTTATTCTTCTACGCGTTCTTTATCTTAGATTTTCCCCGTAAGTTCCTGAAAGAACAAACATGCTTATTGAAATAACTTACGAGGGAAATATACGTATTTACCCGATAGTTTTGATGACCTACACAAAAGTTTTAAGCAAAACGTAAATGTTTTTAATAAAATACTTACTTTTGTCGCTAACAAGACTCGAAAGCTGTGAAAAAACCGCCTTTCATCTATCTTTTACCGTGCATGGCGATACTTTTCCTTGGAATATCGTGCGCCCGCAGAGACTCTATCTCCATAGAGACCGCCTTGCTGCGTGCAGACACACTGATGAACGCACGACCCGACAGTGCTTTGCATATATTACAGCAAGTGCATATCCCCGACCGCCTTGCTCCCGACCTGCATGCGGCTTGGCGTTTGCTCACGGTACAAGCCTTGTACAAAAACGACATACTCCAAAACGATTCGCTGGTCAATCTGGTCATTGATTACTATACCTCGACCCAAGATATGCATGCCTTAGCCAAAGCATATCATTATCGCGGATGTATAGAAAAGGAGCGGCGTCAACCAATTTCCGCTCAACAGAATCTTTTACAGTCCATTCGGCTGGCTTCCGAAGCAGGGGATGAACAAATGAAGCTACGTTCTTCCTATATGCTGGCCTATCTGTATAGCGACATGCGACTGCCTGAAAAATCCGACTCCATGTATCGTATCACCGAACGGATGGCTATCGAACAGCAAGATACCATTTTTCGGATTGAAGCTCTGCAACATCAAGGAATCATATATCGGGACTATAAACAATATGAATTAGCCGAGAAATATTTGTTACAAGCAGAGCAATTATCAGGTCTCTTTGCGGATCAAGCCTTACAAAAAGAGACAGCCGTACAGTTGAGTACGCTTTACAGCCGCATACACGACGGTAGCAAAGCCCTACATTACGCACGTCGAGCGTTGGAAGCAGAACAAGATACGACCCTATATCCAAATATCTATGTAAGGATCGGAGATGCTTACTATCAACTAAGAAACTATGACTCGGTCGACTATTACATGACCAAAGCCCTTCTTTCCCCGCAGCATCATATCAAAGTGGGAGCCTATATGCGCTTGGCCAAGGCGGCGAAAGCGAGAAACGACTTCGTAACGGCCACGGAAATGGAGCGACTTTCAAGAGTATATACGGATAGTATGCATATAGCCAACTCTACTACTCCTTTAGAACATAGTCTGTCTTACAGCTCCAAACCTTCTACTTATTCGAGCCGATTATATGGATGGAATAACCATTACCTATGGATATTCTTAGCATTATGTGCTATTGTTGCCATCGGCATTTTGATACGTCGCCGCCGTCAATTGCTACACCATACTTACATCGAAAAAGAAGCTACTATCCCTATCCTGCCGGAAGAAGATAAAATAGAAGTAGTATCTATGCAAGGACTAAATATTCTCCAAGCAGAATTAAAACAGTCGGTTTGTTATATGCATATGCAAGATTGTATACAATACTATAAGGCACGTAATAAATCTAATGATTCCGTAACCAATGAAGATAAAGCATCTTTCTATGAAATGGTCAATAACGTATTTCCAAACCATATGAATAGACTAATATCAGCTTATCCGAGCTTGTCACACCATGATATTTATTTCTGTTATCTGCATCTGACAGGCCTTTCTGCTACGGATATCGGTGCTCTTCTAAACCGGACAAGAAGTTTTGTCTATAAGAAAAGAACAATCTTGCTGACAAAAAAGATGTATAGAAAGAAGAACGACTCATTCATGAACGCAATTTTGTTCCCTGAGAATCTTTTTTACAAAAATTCCACAAAGATTCCACAAGCATTCCGCATCTTGTTAAAATAAAACACCCCATCTTTGCAGCGTAACTATAAAACCTGCAAAGTATGAAAGGGACAATTTTTCTATTATTACTTGTATGTTGTTTTGGCTTCCCACTATCTGTGAATGCCGACCTACCAACTACTTGTGTCTGCCATTGGCAGTTCGTTGACAATCCGGGGGATCCGCCGGGGGATGATGACGAATATATTCCGCCTTCCAATCCTCCCACTAGAAAAAGCGTACGTCTGCCGTTCGTTGTTTCTCCTTCGGACGATGCCCTCGTACTTACATTCACGACCATGCTTTCCGAAGTTTCGCTGTGCGTGGTGGACAGCTTTACGCAAGAGGTTGTGTATTCGTCCGTTGAATACGTACCGTCTTCGATTACCTTATTTATAAATACACTACCGCCGAGCAATTATGTGCTCTATGTATTACTACCGGACGGGGGAGAGTATGAATATGAATTTACCACATTTATATAACCCTTTCAAATTATCACAATGAAAAAACAACTTTCATTCTTACTGGCTATCGTAGTTATGGTAACTACGATGGGCATCTCATCGTGTACACGTGCGACCGACGTATCCGAACTACAAGCGTTGCGGCCTACGGCAGTCTCTAAAAAAGTAATTGAGCTGACGCCGGCCGAGATAGCGGCTCTGCGCATCGCCGACAACCAAACGAAAGTCGGCATAGATGAAGCTACTGCTTCCATTCAGAATATCCTTGCCGAACTGGACGCGAAAGCCACGACGCGTTCAGGTATTGAGCGACACGTGCGTAGCGTTACTCCGTTGCGCTATCGTCCGTATGCGAATACGCGTGCCGAAGAAGACGGCACGCTTAACATTCCCGATACGTTGGCTTATCTTCTCAATTTCGCCGAGAATGCAGGATTCGCCATCGTCGCTGCCGATGCTCGCGTACTTACTCCCATACTCGGCTACACGGATTCCGGTTCGTTGGAAACGGAAATTCCTGCCGGATTGGATATTTTCTTGGCAGGAGCCGAGAGCTACATTCTTCGCTCCATTGCCGAAGCAGAAGCCCAACAGGATTCACTACTGAGAGAGGCATATACGAAAATGGGGAAAGATGATCTGTTAACAATACATACCAGAATACGTCAACCTGATCCCGAAGGAGACGATGAGGTCTGGTATTCAGAACAAGTAGAATATGGGTCTCCTACCGTTCTATTAGAAGTATCACCGCTCAGCAAAGTAGCTTGGGGGCAAGGGAATGCAGTTGACAGTGCTTTTTACATGTATTTAGATAGACCATCCTGTAGTAGTGGACATACCCCTGCTGGTTGCGTAGCCGTTGCTCTTGCACATATTATGTCTTATTGGCAATTTCCTACCAGTCTTAGCGTTTCCGGAATTAGCGGATTCCCTACTACCATTAGTTATAATTGGGCACAATTAAACCAACGTACCGGATACGCTGATAACAACTGGGGAAGTAATGTGACTGGGTATATGCGTACTGCTCCGGCGGCTATTCAACAACAAGCAGGTAAACTAATGAGACAAATCGGGCACGCTATTGACATGGATTATGAATGCGAAGGAAGTGGAGCAAGTACTGTGACAGGTGTAAATTATTTAAAAAGTCTAGGGTATACCGGTGGTACAGGATATGATTTTTCATACGCACAAACCAAATCATCATTATTGGGAAATAGGCCTGTTATTATTAGAGGAACAAAAGACCTTGATTATGATTGGCTGTTTATCCCAGATGGGATTGGACATACATGGATTGTTGATGGGGTGTCTGAACGCTCGCAAACCTATTGGCAAATCCAATATACGGGAACCGGACATACTAATTCACTCGAAGAAGAAATTATTTTTTCAGAGGAAGTCATTTATGGTGTTCATAACTATTATTACTTACACTACAATTGGGGGAACTACGGAGAGTTTAATGGTTGGTTTGAATCCGGATGTTTTGAGATGACAGAAGGAGAAGACTTTCATTATAATGTAAGTATATATACAGAATTGGCACATTACTAATAGAAGTTATATATGAAAAAATATATAGTGACTGCTTTGCTATGTTTACTTTTCTGCTCACAAGCCACAGCACAAGAGAATAGAGGATTATCATTGAATGCCATCTTTGACTACGGAGAATTGGACTATGGCTCTAAGCAAATTATGTCAGGTGGAGGTGGAGGTATTGAAGATACCTATACGGGCATCGGAATTCAAGTAACAAAACAAGTATCTGCGCGTTGGGATATCGTAACGGGATTTTATTATTCATGGGCAGAAGGAACGGGCACGACAGAGCATATTCCTTTTGAAAGTTGGAAAACAACGGTTAAAGTATATACAGTTCCCGTATTGATGCGCGTACACTTCTGGAAATATTTCTTTGCAGACGGAGGACTTTACCTGAATGCATTAAAAGAGATGCAATCTGCGACTGCTTTCCCATGTGGTGTAGAAATAGGAATTGGTACAGCGTATACGTTTGCTTCGGGCATAAGGGTATCAGCTCGACCTTCATTTCGTTGGGCAATGATTGGAACGAAGAATAATTTAATACAAGGCGGCGTAGAATTCGGCATCGGTTATCAATTTTAGCTTTTACGTGTTTATCTGCGGATCGAAGGAGAGGAGAAAATCCTCTCCCTCGGCTACTCAAATATCCTCGTAAGTTACGCCAATAAAAAACGCGTTCGTAAAAATAAACTCATAAAAGATTCGAACGACAAAGCCGCTCGTGAGAAACATCCCAATAACTTGTCGAAAGAAGCCGGTACAAAAGAACAATATATATAATAAATTTACTCCTCACTCGTTTGCTATTCTGATTTTCTTCCTATTTAATCAGTATAAAAATAGCATAAAAACAATTATTCAACCATTATCAACAACCATTTTAACTACTATCAATAAATTTTATTCGTAAAAAGTTGACTATTAAATAACAATACATATATTTGCGACATCATTTATACGACACAATAACGAATTTATCTAATAAAAGTATGCGCTCACTTGCAATATTAGGGAAAAACAGGTTTACCTGAGGTAGTAGTTCCAATGGCTATTGGAGCTACTATAACCTATACCTCGTAAAAGTATCAAGCCTTATCTACAAATACGCTACCATCAGGTAATTATGTGCTCTATGTACCGCTACCGGACGGAAGAGAGTATGAATATGAGTTTTCACAGCAATTATAACCAGTAATTAAATCAACTTTCTAAATCATTTTACACAATGAAAAAATATATAGTGGCTGCTTTTTTATGTTTACTCTTGTGTGCGCAAGCCACAGCACAAGAGAATAGAGGATTATCATTGAATGCTATTGTAGAATACGGAAGTTTGAGTTATAGTGTACGCGGATTGGGTGGAGAAAGTGATGCCTTTACTGCCATAGGCTTGCAGGTGGCTCACTCGTTAACTACTTCTTGGGATTTAGTATATGGCCTTTCTTACGCATGGGGGCGAGATAACTCCAATAGACGCCAATGGAGAATACCCACATTGGCTCGTTTCCATTTTCTAAACTATTTCTTTGTGGAAGGCGGTTTATATTTCGTACAAACCGATCAGGGCAATTTACGAGATAAGTTCTTATTTGGTCCAGGCTTCGGTGTCGGAGCGGCGTACACGTTCTCATCCGGTTGGAAAGTCTCACTTCGCCCTTCCGCCTATTGGGCTGGATTGTTTGCCAAAGAGTATTCGCTATCTCAAGGCGGCGTGGAACTTGGCATCGGTTATAAATTTTAATCATAACATAACTAATTATGAAAAGGTATTTCTTATTTCTCTTACTCCCTTGTCTGCTGTTCATATCGTGCGGACAAGCGGACGACAAGCTACCCGTTCGTACCAAGACGGAACGCTTCGACATTGAGCTTTCCGCTACGGAAACGCGCATTGCACGTTCGAGCGATAACTTCGCGCTGAACCTGTTTCGACAAGTGGCTGCCGACGAGAAAGCAGCCAACTTGATGATTTCGCCGCTCAGTGCCTCGTATGCATTGGCGATGACGACCAACGGCGCAGACGGCACGACGCTGAACGAGATGAAGGGCGTACTCGGTTTCGAGGACTATTCGCCCGCCGAAATGAACGCCTATTATAAAAAACTGACCGAAGGTCTGCTCACCGTAGACGGTGAAACGCTGCTCGGAATTGCCAATTCCATTTGGGTGAACGAACCTTATACGCTGCTGCCCGAATTTATTCAGACGAACGAGACCGATTATCAGGCCGAGGTCAGCAATCTGGATTTCAGCTCGCCGTCTGCCGTGCATACCATCAACGATTGGGTGAGCGGCAAGACATACGGTTATATTCCGAAGCTGTTGGAGGAAATGAGCGGCAGTTGTTGTCTGGTCAACGCATTTTATTTCGACGGCATCTGGTCGGAACCGTACACCGAAACCGTCACCGAGACCTTTACGAATGCCGATGGAACAACTCGCCAAGTACAGATGTTGGACGGACGAGAGCGAAACTATCGCTATTACGAAGAAGAGGGATTGCAAGTGGCTGAGTTAGAATACGGAAACGGGGCATACAGTAT
>JAISIB010000174.1 GCA_031262265.1 Prevotellaceae bacterium | reverse complement strand
TACTCGTTTGATTTTAGAAATAAAACCCCACAGCAATCCGGCACGAGAGGCCGCCGCGGTGAAAGAAGCCGTACGACTGGTAAAAGCAAACGATGTAGAGCCGTTTACGGAGTATATTTCGTTCAGCGCATATATTTGTGAGCAGCTCCACACGCTTTGCCCGCAGGCACAAGTGGCTTACTTGAACGGAGATCTATCGCCGGCAGACGTAAAAGCGAAGGGCTGGACGGGCATAGACTATAACGCTTCCGTACTACGAAAGCATCCCGAATGGATATCCGAAGCGCGTAAATTAGGACTCACCACCAATGTTTGGACAGTCAACGCGGAGCCTGATATGCGACACTTTCTACAAGCCGGCATAGACTTTGTCACGACCAACGAGCCGCTACTCCTGATGACAATACGCTCCAACGACGAATAAATTGGCCGACAAGACGCAACTACAAGCGGAAAACGCTATCTTTGCACCGATTTATCAAACCTATAAAAAGAAAGAATTATGAGAAAGTTAGCCCTTATCGCCAGCTTAACGCTGCTATTGTTCGCAACAACCGTTCCTGCCGCCGCCCAAATCAAGTTTGGAGTCAAAGGTGGGTTAAATTTGACCGGCACACCCGCCGAAGCATGGAAAAGCATATCCGATACTGACAATTACACGGGATATTTTATTGGTCCGATGCTCGAATTTAAAGTTCCTCTCATTGGAATCGGCATGGACGCCGCCGTAATGTACGCCGACAAAGGTTATAAAATCGACAACAAGAAGCAAACCGGCGTCGAAATCCCGTTGCATTTAAAATATTCCATAGGCTTGGGCGATCTGGCAGGTGTCTACTTAGTCGCCGGACCGAGCTTCTTTTTCACATCCTCGAAGGTAACGGACAAAGCATCCTATAAGAAATCACAAACGGCGTTAGATCTGGGATTCGGAGTCAAGCTCTTCGGTCATTTGCAAGCCGGATTGAATTACTACATCCCTTTGACGGACGTCGCCGTAAGTGACATAGTGAAAGGAGACGGCTTCAAAAACAAAACTTGGCAAGTCAGCATCGCCTATCTCTTTTAATCGTTAGGCTACGCCAATGTGTCAATACGCAGACGTCCTGTTGCCTTTGGCGTTGCCTCACGCGCTTACCTATCGCCTACCCGACGGTATCGGCGAACGGGTCTCTGTGGGTAGCCGCGTATTAGTGCCGGTTAAACAAAAAACCTACGCAGCTATCGTTATTGCCTTGCATAATCAACGTCCGACCGGAGATTTCGAAATAAGAGACGTACTTGATGTGCCCGACGAGGTTCCGGTGATACTTCCGGTACAGCTAAAATTATGGAACTGGATAGCTGAATATTATTTATGCACGTCCGGTGAAGTTTACAAAGCGGCATTGCCCGCAGGCTTCAAGAGAAATACCAAGCAACGACGGAAAAATACGTCGCCGACCTTACACGCGGATACTTTTGAGTGTTCGCCGCTCAACCATGCCCAACGAAAAGCTTATCAAGCCATTGAAAATTGTTTTTCGGAAAAGAACGTATGCCTCTTACACGGCGTCACGTCCAGCGGAAAGACAGAGATATACATACACCTGATTGCCGAAACGCTACGGCGAGGGAAACAGGTGCTCTATCTGTTGCCGGAGATTGCACTGACGACACAGATCACCGACCGACTTAGGCGTATATTCGGAGAACGTATGGGCGTCTATCATTCCAAGTATACGGACGCACAACGCGTTCGTTTGTGGCAACGACAACTGAGTGACGAACCTTATCCGCTAATAGTCGGTGTACGATCATCTGTGTTTCTCCCGTTTCGAGATTTGGGACTTGTCGTGATTGACGAAGAACATGAACCGTCATACAAGCAGCAAGATCCCGCCCCGCGCTACCATGCTCGTAGCGTCGCGTTGGTACTTGCCTCATATTATGGGGCAAAAGTACTTTTGGGAACCGCTACGCCGGCTATAGAGACTTATTATAACGCTACTCGCGGCAAGTATGGCATGGTCACGCTAAGCGAGCGCTATAAGAATGCTTGTTTGCCGGAGGTGATCGCGGTAGATACGGCGGAGCTGAAACGAAAAAAAATGATGAAAGGATATTTGTCGCCCGATTTACTGGCTTCCATGCGCGAAGCATTGGCCAACGGCGAGCAGGTCATTCTCTTTCAAAACCGTCGCGGTTTTGCTCCGCTGATAGAATGTCATACGTGCGGCTGGGTACCCAAATGTGAGCATTGCGACGTTAGTCTTACCTATCACAAAAGCTCACGCCAACTTGTTTGTCATTACTGCGGGAACGTGTGGGCTTTGCCGTCGGCTTGCCCGAACTGCGAAGAGACGGATTTGCGTCCGCGTGGTTTCGGAACGGAGAAGATAGAAGCCGATATGCGTACGCTCTTCCCAAAGGCGACGGTTGCACGCATGGATTTGGACACGACTCGCTCGCGAACGGCCTATGATATGCTCATATCCGACTTCGCTGCCGGACACACCGATATATTAATCGGAACACAAATGATTTCTAAAGGATTAGATTTTGAGCATGTCAGCGTAGTGGGCATATTAGATGCCGATACGATGCTTTCATATCCGGACTTTCGGGCATACGAGCGCGCGTTCCAGCTCATGGCGCAAGTGGCGGGACGCGCCGGTCGCCGCGAAAAGCAAGGAATAGTATGGTTACAAACACGCGACACGTCACATCCCATTATCGACCAAGTACGCCGGAACGACTACGAAGGAATGTACACCGGCCAATTGGCAGAACGTTTGGCGTTCGGATACCCGCCGGTTCGACGATTGGTTTATGTAATCCTGAAACACCGCTATGCCGATGTCGTAGAAGCGGCCGCTCGTGCCGTGACAGACGGTCTGCGTTCCGTCTTTCAAGCATGCCGCGTGTTAGGCCCTGCAAAACCTCCGGTCGGACGCGTACAATCGCTCCACATTCGACAGATTATGGTAAAAATCGAACGGGAAGCGTCGATGCAGCAAGCGCGCCAATTGCTCCTCTATGTACAAAGTTCTGTCTTGCAAGACGATCGTTTTCGCTCACTAATTGTCTATTACGACGTAGATCCGCTATAAGAAAACGTATATTTTCGCACTAAGTCTTTGCTATTTCCAAAAATGCCCTACATTTGCAGTCATTATTATTACTTTTAATTAAAGACATCGTATGTTTAAGAATCAACCAAAGGGTCTAATACCCGCCGCCCTTGCCAATATGGGAGAACGTTTTGGGTTCTATATCATGATGGCGATCCTCACTCTCTTTATTTCTGCGAAGTTCGGGCTATCCGAGAAAACGACCGGATACATCTATTCCGTTTTCTACGCCTCTATTTATGTTTTGGCACTGGTTGGTGGTATTATCGCCGACAAAACCAAAAACTACAAAGGGACTATTCTCATCGGCATAGTATTGATGGCCGTCGGTTACCTAATCATAGGCATCCCGACGCCTACGCCGGTACCTAATCTTCCTTTGTACTTAGTACTTACTTGCTTCGGGCTATTCGTTATCGCCTTCGGGAACGGTATGTTCAAGGGAAATCTTCAAGCTTTAGTCGGGCAAATGTACGACAACCCCAAATATACGAGCTTCCGCGACGCGGGTTTTCAGATTTTCTATATGTTTATCAACATAGGTGCCTTTTTTGCTCCGTCCATCGCGATTGGCGTGCGTAACTGGTGGTTGAAAGAGAACGGTTTCGACTATGACGCAACCCTCCCCGAGCTATGTCATCAATATATCAACGAAGGAACGGCGATGCCTGCGCAAGCTATGGAAAATTTGACTACGCTTGCCAATCAAGTATCGCTAAACGGCAGCGTCACGGACATGCACGCGTTTGCAGCCGACTATCTGAACGTATTCAATCACGGTTTCCAATACGCTTTCTTAGCCGCAATCGTCGCGATGCTCATCTCTTTGGTAATATACATCATCAATAAGAATAAATTCCCTGATCCTGCTGCCAAGAAAGCAGCCGGTCAATCCGTCAACAAAGAAGAAATCACCATGGCCGCAGCCGAAATTCGTCAGCGCATCTATGCCTTGTTCGCCGTATTCGGCGTCGTAATCTTCTTTTGGTTGGCCTTCCATCAAAACGGTTATTCGTTGACTTATTTTGCCCGTGACTACGTAGATCTAAGCACTATCAACATAGACTTAGGCTTTACGCAAATCAAAGGAGCAGAGATTTTCCAAAGCGTAAATCCGTTCTGCGTGGTATTTCTTACCCCGTTTGTCATGTGGATCTTCGGGGCGCTGCACAAAAAGGGCAAAGAACCGTCCATTCCCATGAAGATTGCGATCGGTATGGGTATCGCTTCTTTAGCTTACATATTCTTGTTAATTTTCTCGCTGACTTTGCCGTCGAAAGTAGAACTGTCTACCATGAGCATAGATCAGATTAATGCGATACGAGTAACCCCCTGGGTGATCGTCGGCTTGTACGCTATTCTCACCGTCGCCGAGCTTTTCATCTCGCCGTTAGGTATTTCTTTCGTTTCCAAGGTCGCTCCGCCTCACATGCAAGGTTTGATGCAAGGTTTCTGGCTCGCAGCCACAGCCATCGGTAACTCCTTATTATGGATTGGCGGTTTGCTCTACATGGAAGTGCCTATCTGGGCTTGCTGGCTGGTATTCGCCGTAGCCACGGCAGCCTCGATGATCGTCATGCTCTCTATGGTGAGGTGGTTAGAACGCGTAACAAAATAATTTTTCTTTTTCATGTGATTTTTTTCTCCGCAATCGGGATTCGTTCTCGGTTGCGGAGTTTTTTTTGCGACTATCAGAGCACAATAACAAACCCGCTCAATAAAATATCAAAGCGCGAAAATCTACGAACTAACGAGCTTATTATACGAACAACTCGCGAAGAATCTCCAAGGACTTTGGCTCGCCGAAAGCAGGTATGTGCAACTGATAATACCGCACGATGATCTCTAAACAACGATTGCGCTGCACGCGATTTAACTCGAACAGGTGCATCGTATCGTAGTTCATACGCATCATCGCGGGTATCAATGCCGCTTCGGCGGCCGACAAATAGGCCTGATGACCGACAGGCGGCAAACTGACAAAGCATGCATTGAGCATATCGAAGTAATTTCCGCACCGATAATTATCCAGATTGGGATATATGCCCAAAAAACGTGACAACCGCATCAGAAAAACTAAATGAAAGTTAGCGAACGGGCGTCCTTCGCAAGCGTCGAACCAACGAATGGAATGCTGCAAATAGACAAACAAAGCCTGATTCTCTCCTTCTTCGCGAAGCGAACGCGCCAACATCTCGGCCAGAAATAGCGCAATGGCTGTTTTATGCGGATGACAAGGGATGGAAACCAGCGGATACGTGCATCGCAACTCCTTAATGCGCTGCAAACGCGTAGTAGGTTTCACGGTAATATCCAAATCAAGCATCGAAAGCGGCTGCATCCAGCCCGAACGTAGCGTTGCGCGGCGCGAACGCGAAACCGGAACCAGAAAAGCCATTCGCCCGAACGCCTCGGTATAAATATCAACAATGTTGTTCGTTTCATTATACTTGATCGTGCGCAAAACGATGCCTCGTGTCTTTTCTAACATGCTGCAAAGCTACAAAATAAGCCGGCCATTTTCTAAAAAGATGCGAAAAAGCGAAATAAATAATAGCAAGTGTTTGTCAGTTCCAAAAGAGTTACTACCTTTGCATCCGCAAATGAGAACAGCACCTCTGATGCTAACATTCTCGGCCCATTCGTCTATCGGTTAGGACGCAAGATTTTCATTCTTGAAAGAGGGGTTCGATTCCCCTATGGGCTACATAATAAACGTAAACAAAAGAACTATAATTTAAGATTAGTCGATGGCAAATCACAAATCGTCCTTGAAAAGAATCAGGCAGACCGAAAGAAGGAGACTTCATAATCGTTATTATGCCAAGAGCGCACGTACGGTGATTCGGAAACTGCGCGCGATGACGGATAAAGCAGAGGCGACTGCCTTGTATCCGTATGTAGTGAAGAAGGTGGATAAGCTTGCTAAGGTGCACATTATTCACAAAAACAAGGCCAATAATTTGAAATCCAAGCTTGCCTTGTACATAAATAAGCTTGCGTAAGCAGATACGCAAGCCATTAAGTAAAAAATAAAAGGCGGAGGGACAAACGAAGAAAAGTTTGCCCCTCGTTTTGTTTGGTTATCTTTAAAAAAGTCCGTACCTTTGCTTGGTTTATAAACGACAAAATACAACTAT
>JAISIB010000162.1 GCA_031262265.1 Prevotellaceae bacterium | reverse complement strand
AGCAGAACAACATAGCGGTGTGCTGATACCTTACTTTACGCAGCAAGGAAACGGGCATCAATTTACATTTGCCATCGATCTGGGGACAACGAACACGCACATATAATACAGCGTGGACGGAACTCCTGCCGTGCAGCTCGAAGTTAGAGAAAACGAAAAACAAATTTCTGGCTATACCAATAGCGATGATTCTCGTTACTTATTCGACTTCGACTTGGTTCCCGAAGTGATTTCCGACGAAGCGGAGTGCAAGTTTCCCTTACGTACGGCCTTGGCGGAAGCGAACGATATAAATTGGAGCGGAGGCGTGTTTCCTTTCGCATCGGCAAACGCGGCTATTCCGTACGAGCGGCGTTCGGAGAATATTTACAACCGGGTGATCACCGAATTGAAGTGGTCGGCAGAAAGCAACAACATGCAACGCATGAAATGTTACATTGAATCGTTGTTTATGCTGCTTCGTCATAAAGTTATCTTAAATAACGGAAATCTACAACGTACTCGTATCGTATGGTTTTATCCGATCAGCATGACACAACATCGATTCAGCCTTTACAAACAAACATGGGAAGATGCCTATCGGAAGTTCTTCGGAGCCGATGTTACCCACGTGCCTGCCATTACCGAGTCGATCGCTCCGTTTGAATACTATAAGAAAAGTAAGGGAAACGTTGTAGATTTGGTATCCGTGGACATCGGAGGAGGTAGTACCGACATTGTTATCACGCGAGGCGGTGAAGTGAAGTATATCACCTCGTTCCGTTTTGCGGCCAATGCGCTTTTCGGCGACGGACTGCTGACCGGTAATATAGGCATGCAGAATGGTATCATTCGCACGTATCGGGCGCGTATTATGGACAGTCTGCGTAGCGATCCGGCCTTGCAAGATTTGCAAAACATACTACGTACGCTCGAGGCGCGTAGTGTGTCGGCAGACATTGCGACGTTCTTCTTCTCCTTACGTACTAATAAGGATATTATCGCCAAGCATCTGGAAGAACAAACCAACTTTCAACGTATGCTGCAATCGGACGAAAAGCAAAAGGCGGTATTCCTTATTTTCTACGTCGCGCTCATTTATCACCTGGCCACGCTGATGAAATTGAAAGGACTGCCTTTACCGCGCCATATCGCGTTTAGTGGCAACGGATCGAAGGTTATACAAATACTAACTCCCGACAATGATTTGTTGGAGCGATTCACAAAGCGTATTTTTGAGAAGATCTATGGAGAGAGTTGGCACGCAGATGGTTTGAGCATCTATCAAAATACGTCCAATCCTAAGGAAGTAACGTGCAAAGGTGGTATCGTCATGGAACAAGCCCGTAGCTACTCCGACGTTAGCGATGCCAAAGTAGTATTGTTCAATCATCAACGCGCGCAATTTACGGATGGCGAAACATATCGCGATATTCAACGAATCAAAGACGAGTGTTTGGAACAGACGGTCGAAGACGTTAGAACGTTCTTGCGTTTTCTGATGGAACTGAGTGAGGACTTCCATTTCGGACAACTCTTCGGCGTGTCGGACGATGCGTGGGAACGCGTAAAAAGCAACGCATCCCGTGATTTAGCTAACTACGCTGCGCGCGGTTGGGAGCAGAAGATGCGCGAAGTTGCCCCGTCCGACCACGTAGAGGAAACGCTCTTTTTCTATCCCGTCACAGGTATTATACATGCATTATCCGATATTTTAATTTAATACGATGATACACTACGGCATTATCATACTAATTGTTGTATACATTCTCTACCGGCAATTTGTAATGTACAGAGACAACCAACAAAAGTTGCGCCAATACCGAGACATCTTTCCGACGAGCAGCGCGAAGTACTTATTGAACCCAAATAATATCGGAATAAAAACAGGGCATAACAACGCCGTGTTGGTTCGTATCCTTGAGTCCATCAATAGTTATTTAGTGAACAATCAGGGCGCGGTATGCGACTTTCATTTGATGAAAGACATCGTAGATCGTAATTGCGACTCCTTGGAAGAAGAGATTTCCACGCAGATACCGATGCCGTTGTACTATGGCTTGATGGGCACGATGGCCGGTATTTTGGTAGGAGTCGGATTCTTTGTCGGCGGCGGCGGATTGGATAGTTTAATGGCCGGCAATGCTTCGGCGGAGGAGACAGCTTCGTTCAACGCGGGCGTAGAATCCTTGTTGGGCGGAGTAGCGATGGCAATGATCGCAGGTATCAGCGGCTTATTCTTAACGACAATCGGGTCGGCGTCATTGAAAGATACCAAAGTATACGTAGAGCGCAATAAACACACATTTCTGAGTTGGATTCAAGCAAAACTGTTGCCAAGTTTATCCTCGGACGTTTCGGGTGCACTCGTTAGAATGTCTGAAAACTTAGGCGAGTTCAATGAAACGTTTATGAGCAACGCTCATCAGCTCGAACAAATGGCAGGTACGCAGCAGAGACTGTTTGAAGCTATCGAGAAAATGCGGATAACGGACATTGCTTCGGCCAATATTGCCGTTTACGAGCATCTGCAAGGGACAACCGGACAGATAGAGCTACTTGGCAAGCACCTGAAAGACGTTAATGAGTATAATGCGGCCATGCGCGAGTATTATGAGGCGACCACTGCCGAGATTAAGAACCGCCAGGCCTTTATCGATGAAACCGTCGGACATATTGATGAAGCGTTGGTGCTGGCTTTTCGCAATATTCGTGCCGATCTCGAAGAGCAGATGACCACTCACCAACAATTGATGCACCACTACTACGAGACGCTGGCCGAAGAAATCAAAGCGCGCAACGGATATGTGAGCGAGGCGGTCGGAAAAGTGGACGATGCGTTGCAGAAATCTTTTTTTGCGCTAAAAGAAAGCAGCGAACGACAGATAGAAAAGATACGGGAATTAGGAGTTATTCAATCCGACAAGTTAGATCGCGTTATTGACGAGCAGGAAAAATTCTTCGAGAACCATGTCCGGCGATTGCAAGAAGGCGCGTTGCAACAAATGGAAATACTACAAAATGCGTTACGAGAGCAGCAACAGAAGTTTAACGAGAAGCTAAACGAATTGCCCGATGCCATAGACGAGTTGCGCCACTTGCATACGTTGCGGACGGACGTAGATACGCTGGAAGAGAAGTACGCCGACGGTTTTCGCCTACTGGAAGAACGTATCCGTGAGTTGGCTCAATATAATAAAGAACTAAGTAGCCGCCCGCTGATACGTTTGCCGAGGATGTCTCAACAAGCGAAAGCCGTCGTATCTACCGTGATTTTTATTTTAGGTTTTGCCTGCGTGGCGTATGTAATCCATCGGTTGGGATAATGGCTTCAAAAAAAGAATCTTACTTCTGGACAAGTTACTCCGACTTAATGACGAGTTTGTTTTTCGTTATGCTTGTGCTGTTCGTTCTCACCATCGTCTTGTTACAAGGCAAGGTAAACGAGCTACGCTACGCCAAAGAAGCGACCGAAGAGCAGCTGCGTAAAATTCGCGAGATAGAAGAATCCGTTAAGAATATCAATCCTGATTATTTCGCTTATGATCCGAATTATAAGCGACATACATTGAAGAATATCGATATATCTTTTAAAACGGGCAGTGCCGATATTCACGATATTCCGCAAGACCAGCTCGACAGACTCTTGGAAGTAGGGAAAGCGATACAGGCGTTCGTGGCCGGAGCCGTGCGTGAAAATAGCGAAGTAAAGTATCTGCTGATTATCGAGGGGCAGTCTTCCAAGGACAACTACCGCATGAATTTTGAATTGAGCTATACTCGTGCGCTCGCCCTATACGAGTATTGGCAGTCGCAAGGTATTCACTTTGATCCGTCGGCATGCGAGGCCATTATTTCGGGCAGCGGGCAGGAAAGCCCCTTTCGTATAGAGCCTGACGTGGTAGGGAACAAAGACAATCAGCGTTTCGTGATTCACATCATTCCCAAAATCGGCGAAATGTTATAGGGGAATATCAGTAACTTATTGATGTTCCTTGCGTAAGAGGTCGTTGACGGTCTTAACGGGGTTGAACGTTTCGAGCGGCACTTCCACGAAGACCGTATTCCAGTCGCTCATCGCTCCGTTCCACAAGCCGGGCAACTCAAGTGCCTTTAATTCGACGCCGTTCTTAGACTTTCGTGAAATGAAACCCGTAGTCTTGTCCACGTAGCGCGTCAGATCGAATTTTTCTCCTTGATAGTTACGGATACCGCACACCAAGTCGACGGGATTGAAATAAGTCCCCTGTTCAAACATCCGGCGTTTATCCGCATCGGTCATGTCAATCTGCGAACTTTCTAATATCTGCAACGAAATGGTGCCGTCGCTATTGTATGCCAAGAACGGGCCTCCGCCGGGTTCACCCACGTTCCTCACCATGCCGCAGACGCGTATCGGACGATTGAGCTTTCGTTTCAGATAAAGTACCAGTTCGGAATCTTCCAGATGCTTCACTTCCGGATTTTTGCAGAAGAGACGTTTCTGTAAGAATTGAAGTACTTCCAATACCTGAGCTTGCGTGTATTGTCCGCTATCGAGCATACGCAGATAGGCGAACGCCTGCTGTTGCAAACCGACCAACACGCCGGCAATAAGCTGTTTGTAACGCGTAGTAACCGGCTTATAACGATCCGGCACCACGTTGTCTATGTTCTTAATAAACACGATGTCGGCGTCCAAGTCATTCAGATTTTCGATGAGCGCACCGTGTCCGCCCGGGCGAAACAGTAGCTCGCCGTTCTCGCGTAGCGGCTCGTTGTCGGAACCTACTGCGATCGTATCCGTAGAAGGTTTCTGCTCGGAATAACTAACGGCGTAGTTGACACGACATACCTTGTTATAATGCGCAATCTTCTCGCCGATCAGTTGCTCGAATAGCGGCCGGTGCTCGGGCGACACCGTAAAGTGAATATCTGCCTCCGTGCGACCGGCGGCATACGCCGCCGCTTCCACCAAGTGCTCTTCTACCGGTGTGCGCACCGTACCGTCGGTATATTTGTGAAAGAGTAGCAAACCTTTCGGCAGGTTTCCGTAATTCAATCCATGAGGCTCCAACAGACAACGTACGACCGTCTTGTACGCTCCCGCTTCGCATAATGCAGCTACGGAGCGTCCCGTCGTACGCAGACAGGCAGCATCCAAGGCATCGTAAAAGGCAAACTCCGTCAGGTGGTCGAAAAACGTTTTTTCAAACTCGGTAACGGGAATTTCGTAGGTAGCTTCTGCAAATTCGTACAGTTGCTTAAACATCCGACTGGCTGCGCCGGACGCCGGAACGAACTTGATAATTTTCTTTTGACCGTCGTTGCGATACGTATCCCACGTAGCCGCATACATTTTTAGCTCGGCATCGGTCGAGACGAGGATGCCGTGTTCTACGGATGCGGCGGCGGACAATCGTAAGTAGGGAAAACCGGTTGCAAAGTCATGCAACTGTTCGTTTATCCGAGCTTCCGAAATTCCTTTTCGAGCCAATAACTCGCGATCGGCAGGCGTCAGTGTCATGGCGGTAGTTAGTTTTGTTGCGTAGCGGCCGCTTTTTCAATAGCCCGAAGAGAGTCTTCTACCGCATCGGCTGCTTGCTGAATACCGATAACGGCCATCGAATCCACACGACCGATAGAGTCGTAATAATGTAGTTCTTTGACTGAGCGTTTCGAGCCGCCGCACGACAACAAGCATAGGATAATGCCCACGGCACACGCCCACATGAGTCGATTCATTGAAATAGTTTTTAAAAGGTTGATAGACAAGTGAACATGCTGCAAAGGTATTGTTTTTCGGGGACTTTTCAGCAGATTGGGGAGTAATAACGCGAGTGAACGGTGAATCAGTGTGTTAGCGTCAATACTGCTGTGGTCTGCTTTTTGCCAAAAATGCAGGTAAAAGCAAAGTTGGGAAAGATTTCCGTTACTTACCCGTTACCTGTTTCCACGAGTGGAAA
>JAISIB010000131.1 GCA_031262265.1 Prevotellaceae bacterium | reverse complement strand
ACGAATGGATATTCGGAGACGCTATTGTCTACGTACTTGATTGGGACGGCAGATTTGTCAGGTCGTATCTGTTGGACAAAGATGTTGATAAGATTGTCGTATCAAAAAATGATACCTTTATGCTCGGAATAACAGATGACGGGACGGGATTGACAGATGTAGTGAAGTATGTATTATGAGAAAGGTAAATATTTGCTGCACCCACCCGGAAAATAAACGACCGATACATCCGGCGGCAATAACTTACGAAGATAGTGAAATAACTAACTCGCTCGTTTGAACAACTAAGCCGGAAAATTTGTGTAGCTACACAGATATTTAACCGAGGTCATTAGAAATGACGCTTTGTAACCGCATGCAGACAAAAAGAAGCCGTATCTTCGCGATACGACTTCTCGGCAGTTTAAGCCCTCTTATAAGATAAACATTTAATTGGTGGATTGTAGCGACAATATTCTTCCTCTGTCTAAAAAGAACGATGAGTCCCACGACGAGGTAGATTGATGCTGTAACAAGAATTGCAGGTTGCGTACTTCATCCAGCGTAAAACTACCCAATATCTGCATGGCCATGAACTTTTCGGCGTTGCTAACGAGCATAAAGAGGTCGGTTATCTCTTCATCTTTCGTTTTGACGTAGACACGAGTCTGTTCTTTCCCGTCCCGAACGCGCATAGTTTCCTTATAATCTTTTCCGGAGACTGCCGACGCGAATTCTTTTTGCATTTGTGCCATTAGCTGCGGGTTTTTCGTACTGACCATATTAAACACTTGCAGTTTGTTGCGCATCGAACGACTGATCGGAATGGAGTTAGGCAGGATGTTACTCATCATTCCTTCGGAGATATAGATCGACGTAACGTCCTCCATATCCGCATACTTATCAAAAAGTTTGTTATACTTCTGAGCTGTTGCCACCTGAACTGCACATAGGCAGACCAGCGACATAAAAATCATTTTTACTTTCATACCTATTTTTATTTATGAGTTACTGATTCCATGTATTTATCCACATCCAGATAGTGTGCAGGCAGCATAATCAGCGAATCCGCTTGCTCAAGCGTTCCCGACACAAGCGCAAATGCCTGATTGAGCGCGATGGCCGCCTCTCGCGGGTCGGTAAACGTATCCGCACGCCGTGCCGGTCGTCGCAGGTCAATAATAACAACTCCAACTAACAGTGTCGCGGCGATACCGCCTAACCATAGGTAGAAGGAGTAGCGACGTAACGAACGTTTCTTTTCCGTGGCGGCCACGACATCTATATGTCGTTCCAAGCGTTCGGTCAGTCCGACGGGTAGTTCTCCTTCCCGATGCAATACTTCTTCGATCAATTTATCCACGTCTTTGTTGTCCATGTCGTTGTATGTTTTGATATTGTTCTCTAATCGTACGTCGTGCTCGCGAGAGCAGTTGCCGTATATTTGTGCGACTGTATCCGGTGATAGATTCAATCTCTTCCGTCGAACACTCGCCCATGCTATGCAATTTTAATACTCTCCGCTGATTATCGGGCAGCCGCTCCACCAATTCGCGCACCAACTGCAATTCATCAGCGTGTTCTTGCGAATCGGATAGAGGGTTTTCCGTATGCTCCAACCCCTCCAAAGACACGTTCATGCGTATGCCGTTGGTCGTACGAAGATAGTCCAGACAGCGATTTTTGAGCATCGTCACACAAAAAGCCTCCGTATTCTCCACAACATCCCACTCGCTTCTGCGCACCCACAGTCGTGCGTACATTTCTTGCAGTATATCTTCGGCATCAACCGACGATCCTGTCAGAACTACCGCTATACGATATAGTTTCGGGTGCAGCGGCATAAAGCGTCGCTTGAATTCGTCCACGTTCATACGTTCTTTTTTGAGGCTTTCATGAATAAGACGAAACAAGCCGCTCGGTTGTGACAAAAAATACGTGATTTTTTAGTGACCCATCATCGCTAAGGTCTCTCGGTAGGTATGTTCGATGATTCCCGGCAGTTCCCATGTATGGTTTGCGTCCGGCATTTGCGGAGGAGCGGGATAGGTGTCGGCATATATAGCTTGACGAATGACAGCCAAACGTCGGGCGTCAGCCTCCGAAAGCGAGATTCGATTACGTTCAATGTTCTGTATCAACTGAACAATGAGAATTCGATAGCGATCATAGGTTTCCAGTTCTTGCAAGAGAGCCGTAGGTTCCACGATTTTCCCTGCTAAGTAAACGGACAAAGAAGGAAGACGATTGTCTCTCGGTATGCGCCGCAATTGTGCGTATATCTCGGGTGACAATAGCGCGATGTTGAGCCGCACGGAAAGCGTCTGCCCATCAGGATAACGGACGGTCAAGTTGTTATCTTCCGCTTCTGCGGTCGCCAGCAAGTGAGAACCGATGAGTTGAAGCATTCGATCTTGCGTTTGGTAGAGGCGCAATTGCTTTTCCGTCCCCGTGTATTCGGCCACCAAATGGCGTAACCGATTTTGCTGCAAAGACAGATAAGATTTCCGATTGAGTACACGGCGCGACGAACGGATAGCCTGCTCGAACTGTTGCGAACAATATTCCGCCATCTCTCCTTTGAGCGTCCGGCTTCGCTGTTCCATTTCTTTCACCGTATAATATTGCGCTTCCAAACGTTTGTCCACGTATTGTCCGTCCAGCAAATTGAACAACCGATAGGAACGCTTCCATTTGTAGAAGGGCTGCTCGCCCGCACCGCTTGCCTGACAATAAGACTGTATCAGATACGACACGTTGCAGTGCTCTTGCTGCAAAGCCGCTGCCAACGTAGGCATTGAAGGAGCGAAGTGTACGGACAACAGTCGTTTGACAGCATCGGCAAACAGTCCGCGCGGCAACTCAATGGGTTGCTGCAAATAGCGTGCAGCCAAGTCACGATAATACGAATGGTCGTGCACATCCCATTTGCGGCGGTCAACATGCAAGAAATAGCAGTCCACATACATTTGTTTGTCGCGGCAATAAGACAAATATCGGATCTTTTCGCGCAAATAGGCCTTATAGAAACGAACGATGTCCGTATAGAATTCTTTCGGGATGCAAGCGAGAAACGGGTGTTCAATCGGTGAATCTACTAACCGACAACGCACAAATATACCGTACAACCGGCTCTGATAAAGATTGAAATGAATCAGAGAAGAACGCAACGTATGATAGTTCAGCCCCGTCAGCTTATCTTTGCCGTCGGCCTGAGTAGGCTGCAAGGCGAGAAAATCCGCAGCCAGAAAGTCCGCCATCTTTTCCGTATTTAGCATGTGCGAGGTTCGTCCGCCACGCATGGCTCTCTCCGTCTGATTGACTTTATTCAGCTGGCTCTTAGAAATCTTAATCATCCGCTCAACCGTTTCGTCGGCCGACTGATAAAACTGCTCTTCGATATTTACCGGTTTCCCGCTCAAATAGTTCTGCAATTCCTTAGGAATGTGCGTAAATCGTAAGTTATAGTTGCGACTGAGTGTCAAACTTGCCTTTGCGGGGTGTCCTTGCGGAAGCAACTGCCCCGTAGCGACATTCTGAAACAAGCGGCGATAGCTTTCCGTGTATTCCGTGATAATGGCTTCGGGCGTAAGTACATCCTCCGGGCATCCGGCTTCCACATATAAGCATTGAAGGAAAGCCATCGGTGCCAATTCGTAGCCACTTAACCAACAAAGAGGCTGACGATTCAGAGGTTTTCCACTCGCCGTATTCGTAGGCAAGTAGGCATCCTTTGATTCGGCATCTTCCCAGTACAATCCGATTTTATTTCCCTTCAATAAGTATTGAACATGGGTAGTTTCATCGCTCAACAAATGCGGACGTCCGAACGCGTTGAGACTTTTGCGAATCACGCGTTCCTGTACGGCACCATCCACCGTTTGTTTTTGATAGGATTGCAGGGTTTGTTTACCCATTGACACTTGAAAACGTATTTTGCGGAACGCTTGCGTCAGGTCGAAGTAAGCTAATATCAATGGCGGGAAGCGATCCGCAGAGCGTTTACGGGGATAACCGTCTACCGTATCCACTAAGGAGACGCGATCGGTTTTCGACAATAACGAATACAGCTCGGCGGGGCATTTGCTACGTTCGGCGAGCATGTCCCAACCCAGTACGGCCGTATTCATCCCTACATTCGTATGCCGCTTCGGAAGATGCGGACGATAAGCAGTAAATACTTCGCAGCACACTTGTCGTGCCGGTTCGCTCTCTTCCTGAAAGAGGAGTAAGTCCGGTTCGTTCAACAAGCAGGTAGTGGCATGTTTTCCCAAGAACAAGCAAATAAAGAATACCAAACCGTAGTCCGTCAATTGGCCGTCACCATCGTCAAATTTGTATGGGAAGTGTGAATCTTCCACCAAATGCGCCGAATACGGGAATTTGCGGCGGAATCGTTCCAAGCAGGCCAAATCTATCTCGGAATAGCGAAACTTCTCTGCGGCCATACGTCGCGATTCGTCGAAACAACGTTTTAGTTGTTCTTGCAACGTATAATCCACTAACACCGTACACGCCGCGTCTGCGCGCATACATGTGGCCGTCAACTGGTCAAGTAACGATAATAATTGGTGTGTGATATAATAATAGTCTATCGGCTGCACGGAAGACAGCGGTCGGCGAATGGAAGCATCCGGTGATGTGACGATCAAATCAAGGAAAGGAAATGTCATACGCAAGCGGTTCAAAACCATTTCAAGGCGCGTAGCTTCCGGTTTGGCCTCTTTCAAAACCGCATAAAACGGCTGTTCCAGCAAGGCTACGGTTCCGGTAGGTAGGACGCCTGTTCTTGTCGGTTTTTCATCATCAGCTAACGCGGCCATGATATTGTTTGTGGCCATCGTCAAATAAGCTGCGTATACATATTTCGGTCCTTTTATCACGATATAATAGATCGTTAGGAAGAATTGGGTGGCAAAAATAACGATTTATTTCTTACTTTTCATTTTTCTCTCTATATTTGTCGCGCAAGGGACACATAGGAAAAGTACAAAAGTCGTTATTTTGTTGTCAACGCTTTCATTTCGGAAAGCAGAGTCAGACAACATAGGTTTTAGCTTCTTATAGTACAGATCGACGTAGAAGCCCCGATTTTGCGGGGTAGTTACTTCTTCTTTCACAGTTTTACCTGCTTCGACGCACTCTCGGATTCGTTATGCAAACGGTCGAGTGCGGTTACGACATAGCGGTATCGTGTTTTCCCGTTTTCGTATGGTAACAAGTAAAACGGGTCGCGCGTAATAGCGACTATGTGCGAAGGATCTTCAAGGTTCACCTCCTCTTTTCTTCCGAAGCGGTACACCACATACCTAACGGCGCGATTCATTTCATCGTCGGTTTTTGGCGCCGTCCAGAATAAAACGTATCCATCCTCCGTCCAAACGGTTTTTATCTTACGCACTTTTGCGGGCGGCGTACTGTCCATAAATTCATATACGGGTATCAAAGCCTTATAACGGAAGTATTCTTTTTTCAGACGATCGGTATATCCGTTCAGATTCTCTACGATTGTGCTTGCCGGCCACTGGACGCTTCCCTGTATCGTGGGAAATGAACGTTCCAGCTGAAACTTCCGCGCCATTTGGTCTTGCTCCGGATTCTCTGGATCGGCATTACTCACCGTATTACTCACGGATTGTCCGATATATAACGGTCTGTTTTCCGCATTGTACGCCCACCAGCGCACCAGCGTCTCGTAGTCTGCACGCGGATGCCCTATCTGCCAATAGAGCTGCGGCACATTGTAATCTACCCAACCTTCTCGCGCCCACAACAATATATCGGCGTACAAATCGTCATAGTTCTGCAACGCATTTGTATGGCTCCCCATCGGATCGCTGCTTTGATTGCGATAAACGCCGAAAGGACTGATACCGAATTTCACCCACGGCTTCGTAGCGCGAATAGTCTCATGTATCTGGCGAATAAGCTGATTGACATTACTTCGCCGCCAATCGCCCTTGGTTGCGAACCCTGTTCCGAAACGCTCGTAACTTGCATCGTCGGGGAAGTCGATTCCGCCTGCCGGATACGGATAAAAATAATCGTCCATGTGTATCGCGTCTACATCATACCGTTCCACAATATCTTTAATCACCTTACAAATAAAATTTCGATTCTCCTGATAGGCCGGATCAAAGAACAATTTATTGTCATACACAAAGAAACGTTCCGGATTCTCGTAGTACACATGATTAGAAGCCAGCTCGTTGTCCGCTTGCGTCTTCACCCGATACGGATTAACCCACGCATGAAATTCCATGCCTCGTTTGTGTGACTGTTCAAGCATGAATAGCATCGGATCCCAGTAAGGATTGGGGGCTTGCCCCTGCACTCCTGTCAACCAGCGGCTCCACGGTTCGTATTTGGAGGGATAAAGCGCATCGGCTTCGGGTCTCACCTGAAAAACAACGGCATTGATACCTGCCGCTTGCAGTGAGTCAAGAGTTTGAAGCAGGAGGCGTTGAGTTTCTTGCGTAGGCAATCCGCGATACGCACCATGCACCGTTTGTATCCACGCCCCACGAAATTCTCGTTTCGGATAGTTTTGCGCCGGGAGCCACTGTGCGCACAAGCAGAGTGCCCCGAAAAGAATGTGTTTGAATGTCATTTTGTATAAAATTTATTTTGCGATGCAAAGATAATTCGCTCGTATGCAATTCCCGTCCTCGAAAGAGTTTTTTTCGCCGTAACCACTGATTTTTTCTCCGTAAGAAAATAAAATATCTCCGTCAGAAAACAAAATATCCTCGTCAGATATATTAATAAGTAACGAGCTAAATCCAAGCACATATCGCGTTGAATTTAGCTCGCCACCAAGTTCTCAAATCTTAGTATTTGAATACGCGGAAACTATGCGGTTTAATCGTCATTGAATAGCCGCTCTCCGGTTTACTATCGCGCAACCAGATACGCTGCGGGCGTTCAGCCGTTCCTGTCAGCTTTTCGCCGGTCAGCACGTCGGTCAATGTTTTGCTTTCACCCTTCACTACAACCTTCACATCCACCGGTTCGTCAAGGAACGACTCTACGATGAACGTATTATTGTCATACGCGAAAACGCTCACCTTAGCGGGGCCTTCAATGCGAACATCTACGTCGGCGCCGGCTATTGTGCGCACGCGATTCAACACCGGTGCAGGCAGTTCATAGATGTCTGCGTAAGAATCCGGAACCGTCAAAACCCATACCATACCGTTTTCGTAACGCGCATTCAGTAGGAACGCCCAACCAAATACACCCTTGTCTATCGCAGGAATATCCTCCCACGCATCATTGGTGTAGTACAGCACCTGAGGAATAATCATCTTTTCTTTAGACTGTCCGAAACGTCCAAAATTATTGACGAATCCTTTCCGATCATCTACGCGTAATTCTACGATGTCACCCAGTTCTTTTTGCATGCGCTTTGCAAAACCGGAGGTGAGCAGTACTTCGTTACCCGATTTCAGTTGCTTCTTGATTTTATCAATGATGTACGGATCACAAGCAGCCTGTTCGGTCAACAATACCATTTCTTCGCCTTCCGGAAAATCGGGCACCATTTCTATCGGCAAGCCGGCCATTCCCAAGAAGTTCTGCAAATTGTCATCACCTACCGAGCCGATTGGTTTATACGACTTGATTCCTACCGGATTTCCCAAGTGTGGTAGCACCTTGCTCGCGGTTTTGAAAGCAACGGATGCCAAGCTTCCCACGGTGGGATTTGCTCCCATATCATCCCAGTTGAATGACGTTCCCGTTCCCTGCCATTTACCTTTCCAATAGTTACCTACCGGACGTTGTACACTACCAAATTCAAACAAGATACACTCGGGAGTTTTACCCCAAAGCGTCAACCACGCTTGCTCGGCGTACAAATCGGCATAACGCATGCCGCCCGTGTCAATCCAACCGCCGCCGTTGCGTCCCGGAGCGATGTTGTTGAAATAACGAATAATCTCGTAACTCAAATAAGTTTGCAAATGCTGATCATTGTCGGGCATACGCGATTCCGTTCCCGTCCATATTCCATCGAACGTCTTCGCTTCTTCGCTTAAGTCAAAGCCTAATGCAGGGAAGTGTTCGTACCAATTCGGATACTTAATGATTACCTTACATTTTGGATTGACGGCGTGCGCCGGACCGACTACCAAATCCCGAGCAGCCTCGTTCATCAGTTTCACACGGAACTCCGTCCACGACATAGTGCCCTTAGCTGCAGTATTCGCCGGGCTTTTGTCGCTGTTAAAGAAGAAATCATCTAAAATAAACTCATCGAAATGCTTCGCGGTGAACTCAGATATTTTCTTTACTTCTGCACGATCGGCCTCGTCCACGTATCCAAACGTAGCCCAATGACCGTCTCCCTGTTTCGTAAAAGTGACGCCACCACCATATTCGACGCCCTTAGACTTAAAAAACTTTTTCGCGGCGTTAACTGCAGCCTCCGGCGTAAAACGACCGTCGCGATAAGTTTCAATATACACTTTATCTACGTCCAAACGTGACGAGATATTTGTCCATACGCTGTCCAACCATTTCGTATTCGACATACGAGACACGTCACCTTGCGTAATGTAAATGGAAACCTTGAATCCGTTGTAATGTCCGGCCAGCGTTGGCAAGGCCAGACACACGGATAAAATCACAAATAATAAAATCTTCCTCATAGCAATAGAATGTTTTTTGATATTACGGGACGAATGTAGTAAATAATCGGCATATCTCTATCTTTTTTCGTGTAATTGAAACAAAAATGCGCTTAAAAAGGGGAAAATGAAACGTACATATCTATTTTGCACCAATTGATACTCCAAAAGCGGCTCTACAATTCACCAAAAAGATGTTATTTTCTTTTATAAACAGTTTCATTGTTTGGAGAAGACAAACTTTCCGCTTACCTTCGCACCGTGTTTTACATAGTATTAGATATAAGGTTAACTGAAGACGGCGGCTCGAGAGAGTCGCCGTCTTATTTTATACAGTTTTCCGGTGAGTTCCTATCATAAGATACCTTGATATTAAAATTGCAAAGCCGCTTGTCTCAACAACAAAGCGGCTCATTTTATTTTCTCCGTATCAAAATATACCGCCTCTTAATCGTTGGCTTTGTGCACGGTCATTTGCGGAAAGGGGAAGTCGATACCTTCTTTGTTGAACGTCGCATAGATAGCTTTGTTCATATCAAAGTACACGTCCCAATAGTCGCCGGCATTTGTCCACGCCCGTACAACCACGTTCACACTACTGCTATCCAATTTATGAAGCGCGATAAACGGAGCCGGGTCTTTCAAAATACGACTATCGGCGGCGATCAGTCCTTCCAAGACTTTCTTCACACGTTCGTAATCCTCGCCGTAGTCAATACCGACAATCCATTCGGCACGACGTGTTTCGATATTGTAATTGGTAACCACGCCGCTACTCAAAATGCCGTTAGGAATGTACTGTTTGACGTTGTCGGTAGTCACAACGATACTATGAAAGATTTGAATCTCTTGCACCGTACCGCTTACGCCTTGCGCGTTGATGAAATCGCCCACGCGAAACGGCTTAAACAACAAGATAATCAGTCCGCCGGCAAAGTTGGACAAATTACCGCTTAGAGCCATACCGATAGCAACGCCGACGGATGCCAGCAGTGCGGCAAAAGAAGCCGTCTGAATACCTAATACGCCGATAATGGATACGATCAGCAGAATTTGCAAAGAGATGTTTACCAGACTGCACGCGAAAGAAGCGACGGACGCTTCTACTTTGCGTTTCTTTAATACGCGTCTGAGCAGTTTGTTCATCAAACGAATAAGTAGCCGGCCAATTAGGAAAATGGCAACGGCTTTCAACAATGCGACGCCTAATGCCGTCCCATTATCAATCAGGTTTTGCACGAGGTCGCTGTACTCTGTTACTTTTAAATCCATAAATAAAACATTGGTTAGTGAGTGAATATACATAATTCCTTTATGTATATATAAACGCACAAAGAGCGAAAAATGTTTTGCCGTAGCTTGTTTATGTACCTACACGCAACTTGTCAGAACTCACTGGTGAAATGGAAACGAATATGCTTAAAATCCATCTGCGCCATTTGCAAAACATAGCCACTATCCGCCAAAAACACATCACGTCCGTCGCGGTCTTTCGCAATGTATTGATACTTGCGCTTTTTGAAGGCCTCCAATTCGGCAGCGTCATCGCTTTCTATCCAACAGGCCTTATAAAGACTAAGAGGTTCCCAACGACACGACGCATTGTATTCGTGAAGCAAACGATACTGTATCACTTCGAACTGAAGTTGCCCGACCGTGCCGATTATCTTGCGCCCGTTGAATTGATTGACGAACAATTGCGCCACACCCTCGTCCATAAGTTGGTCAATGCCCTTTGATAGTTGCTTTTGACGCATCGGGTCGGCGTTTTCGATGTACTTAAACATCTCCGGCGAGAAACTTGGCAAACCTTTGAAGTGAAGTAATTCGCCCTCGGTTAGGGTATC
>JAISIB010000128.1 GCA_031262265.1 Prevotellaceae bacterium | reverse complement strand
CTTGCATGATATTTTTCAAACCTAATGTTACGCCACCTATTGCTATTTCCGGAGGCGTTTGAGTTTCGCGTCGGATACGCGCTTCCAATTCCGCATCCATACTGGATAGTGTGGTCTCTCCCTCAAATGGGCTACCCGGTTGATTAAATCCCAAGTGTCCGTTCTCACCGAGTCCAAGTATGAGCAGATCAATGCCTCCGCGCTGCGTCAGTTCGCGTTGGAAATCGGAACAGGCAACAGGGAAATCATCAGAAACGGTAGGTAGCATTAAGAAACGGTTTTCAGGAATACCTAACGCATCAATAATCTCGGTACGTAGCTTGGTATAACAAGATCCGGCGTATGTACGGGGAACATTTGTTACTTCATCCAACCCAAAAAACGTAACTTGGGATACATCGAACGGATGTTGCGTGTATATTTCACTAACAATTTTGTGCATATTATGCGTCGTTCGTCCGGTTGATAAACCAATAACGGCATTGGGACGATACAGTATCTCGCCGATAATACGCCAAGCAGCGAGATTATCAAATTCGTCCTCTGTTTTTGTTAGGGTGATTTTCATGGCTTATATATTCATGGCAACGGCACCTGCGCCGAGTAATCCAATAAATTCAGGATTTAGTTTTGTGATGACAACTCCGTTACGGACGAATCGCATAGTCGTTGGATGCAGATAGCCGCAGATTTTAGAATAGAGATATTCGTCGGTCACCACACCACCTCCTAAGACTACCGTGTCAGGGTCGGTCATGCGTACCAGATTCATAATAAGATTTGCAATAGCTTCCGCTGCATTTTCTACCAACCGCGTACATAGAAGATCACCTTTGCGGCTCAATGCAAATATTTCGCTGACGGGGATTCGTTCGCCTATGTCTGTTGGAATAACCAACTTTGTTTCGTATTGATCATGCAAAAGTCGTGCGCAATGGTCGAATCCAATCCCTGAAGCAATGGCTTCTACGCAGTCAATTCGTCCACATGTGCATTTGGCACCTACTTGTACTCCGACACGCACGTGTCCTACCTCTCCGGAATTAAAGTGACTGCCTCGAATTTGCCGGCCGTTTAAGACAATACCGGCAGCGATGCCCGTACCTATATTTATGTATATAAAATCTGTGGAGATCTGTCCGAAACCCCATGCGCGTTCGGCACGCGTGGCACTTTTTACGTCGTTATCAATGTAGCAGGGAATTTGATAGAGTTCAGATAGTTCTTGCGCCAAGTAGACAGGTTGCGTACGTCCCGGATCAATTTGAAGCCAAATGCCTTGTTTGGAATCTACTCGCCCGATAAGACCGACGCCCATTGCTGTCGGTTTAGTATCGTACCAGCCTACTGTTTTGATATAGTCGTCTACGGACGTTTTAATAATATCTACGGCATCGTGTTGATTGAAAAAGCCTGAATTGTACTTCTTTTGTTTCAAAATATTACCGTTTTTGTCCATTTCTCCGATGAGTAGTTTAGTACCACCCAAGTCGATTCCCAAATATGTTTCCATGTTTTTCAACTGTTATAGTATTTAACGATGCAATATTAGGGACTTTTAGTTGCATAAAGGTTTGATTTCCGACAAAAAAGGTTTGATTTTGTTCGATAAATATACAAATACGCAAAAAACTCCGTATTTTCGTCCACAGAAATTCATAATATGGCGATTGGAAAACACCTTTCTCAGATTCGGAAGCGGAAAACACAGACTAACCGTATACCGGATATTTTGGCGACTGTACAAGATTTGTATGCGCAGGCAGCATGTATTCTATCTTCACTTCATGAGTTAGATGAGTTATTGGCCTTATCACCTAAGGCTCGCGCTCGTATGTCATCTTTATTCGGCTATGCTGATCGGTTGTATAACTTGTCCGAACAACTCTTAGAGATCTCTTTACAAGCGGGCGAGAAAATGGAACAAGATACGGAGAAAATAGATTTTCTGACGGGGAAAAATACGCCAGATACTGATCAGGGTGTGTTACTCTTGGTGGAAAACGATACCGACCTGCGAGATTATTTGGGTAATGAACTGTCTGCTGAATTTCAGATTGTGAATGCTTCCGACGGTATACAAGCATTGGAGTTGGCGCGAAGTTTAAATCCGGATATTGTCATGTGTGATGTGGCGATGTCTGGTTTGGGCGGCGATGAACTGTGTCGTCAGTTGAAGTCATCGGTCGAAACGAGTCATATCTCGGTCGTATTCTTGACAGCCCTAAACGAAAGAATTGATATTCTGATTGGTTTGGAAGCCGGTGCCAACGATTATATCGTTAAGCCTTTTGATATTTCTGTTTTGAAAGTACGCCTGCATAATATTTTGCAGAGCCGCCGACAATTACGTCAAGCCATATTGTCTTCCGAGCATATCCCCGATGAAGTAGTATATGCCACTAATCAATTAGATAAGGAGTTTCTGGACAAAGCCTTGGGAGTCATTCATAGTAGTCTGGATGATACTACATTTGCCGTCAATGATTTTTGCCGTCAACTTGCGATGAGTCGTACGGCAGTCTATCATAAAATAAAATCACTTACCGGACAAAGCCCAAACGAGTTTATTCGCATCATTCGATTAAACAAAGCGAGAGAATTGTTACTTACTCGGCGTTATACGGTTGCCGAAGCGGCTGTGATGGTCGGCTTCGCGGATGCGAAGTATTTTAGTACGAGTTTTAAGAAGCAGTTCAAAGTCAGTCCGAGCAAGGTGTAGTTTACTCTTCGGAGAACTGTACCAACACATCGCGGTACGTGTTGAAGATTTTCGACTTGGAGACGAAACCGAGATACTTACCCGAAGTGTCTACCACAGGAAGATTCCATGCGCCGGTCGTATCAAAAGTTTTCATGACTTGCTCCATATTGTCGCTACTATATAGGTGCGGTACAACGGCCGTCATCAATTTGCCAACGCGAAAGCGGTGGTAAAGTTCTTGACGGAACATAATGTTGCGAATGTCGTCCAATGTGACGATACCTACGAGTACGCCTTCGCTATCAACAACGGGAAATATATTTCGATGGGATTGTGAGATGATTTTGACAAGTTCTCCTAAGTCCATCTCAGGACGTACGACGGAGAAGTCCTTTTCTATGACGCTTTCCATACTCATTAGCGTCAAGATCGCACGGTCTTTGTGGTGCGTAATCAGTTCGCCCTTTTTGGCCAAGCGCATCGTATAGATACTATGAGGCTCGAAAAGGATAATAGTCAGGTAGGAACTGACGGACACCATGAGCAACGGTAGAAAAAGATTGTAGCCGCCGGTGAGTTCGGCAATCAAAAATACGCCCGTCAACGGGGCGTGCATCACACCGCTCATGACGCCTGCCATACCCAACAGGGCAAAGTTTTTTTCGGGCAGGTGGGGAGTCAGGGCAAAGTCGTTGCTGAAATGCGAAAACACGAAACCGAACACACAACCCAAGAATAGTGCCGGCGCAAACGTTCCGCCGCATCCGCCGCCGCCGTTGGTCGCGCTGGAAGCAAACACTTTTGTCAATACGATACAAGACAAATAGAAAATCAACATATTGTCCGATCCGTAGAATAGGGAGTTGTCCAACACGGAATCCCACTCGGCATTCGATGCGCCGTTGATAAGTAACTCTATCGTGTTGTAGCCTTCGCCATAGAGCGGGGGAAACAGAAAGATCAATACGCTTAGTATGCCACCTCCCAATAGTAATTTCGAGTAGGGGCTTTTTAGTTTGGCGAAGATACTTTCCGTGCGGTTCATGGCACGGGTGAAATAGAGCGAGACAAGTCCGCAAGCGATGCCCAGCAGTATCACGTAAGGAATACGTTCCATCTCGAACGGATTGTCGAGGTTGAAATGAAAAGAAGACTCCATGCCGAGTGCCAGATAAGACAGTGTGCCGGCCGTTACCGAGCTGATTAGTAGCGGTAGCATGGAATACATGGTCAGATCGAGCATCAATACCTCAATAGCAAACACGAAACCGGTAATGGGCGCCTTAAATATGCCGGCGATCGCACCTGCTCCGCCGCAGCCGACAAGGAGCATTAATCCGCGCCGGTCGAGCCGGAAAAGACTACCTAAGTTGGAACCGATAGCCGAGCCTGTCAAAACGATCGGAGCTTCGGCTCCGACCGAACCGCCGAAGCCGATCGTCAGCGAACTGGCAATCATGGAAGACCAGATGTTGTGCCGCTTGATACGAGCCTGCCGGCGGGAGATGGCGTAAAGTATCTTCGTAATACCATGACTAATGTCGTCTCTCACGATGTGTCGCACAAACCAACCGGATAGGAGGATGCCGACAACCGGATAGACCAAATACAAATAGTTAGCGTCGGTAGACGTAAAATGTTCGGTGAGTAATCCTTGTATCAGGTGTATGAGCCATTTTAGCAGGAGAGCGGCCAATGCGGTGAGTATACCTACGATAAAGCTGAGCAACAGTAAAAATTGCCGTTCGGTGATATGCTTTTCGCGCCAGAGGAGTAGGCGTTGAAAAGCCGGTAGAGTGTGCTGTTCTGTGACGGGCATGGTTAGTTGCGAATGATTTGTATCGTTCCTCCCCGTCCGAGTTTGATAATACTCGAAGGCTTCGGTCGGGTAGCATCGTCTCTACGGTAGCTGACCACGTAATCTGCCGCACGCAGTATCTCTTCGGAGATGTCGGCGAAGCAGGCCGGCGACGGTTGCCCGCTGATATTGGCGGAGGTCGATACGATTGGTCTGCGGAATTGACGACATAATTGTTGCGAGAAGGCCTCTTGTGTGACGCGGATACCGATGCTCCCGTCTTCGGCGGTCAGGTTCGTCGCCAAGTTGCGGCCGTGTTCGTAAATGATAGTGAGCGGCTTGTCTGATACCTCGATCAAATCCCACGCAATAGCGGGCACGTCGGAGACATAAGCTTCGATCTTGGCCGATGAATCCGTCAAAACAAGCATAGCTTTGCGGTCGGCACGACGTTTAATGTCATATATTTTTTGTACCGCTTCAGCATTGGTCGCGTCACACCCCAATCCCCAAATCGTATCGGTAGGATAGACGATAATGCCGCCTTCGTTCAGAATCCGGCATGCGTTGCGAATGTCATCCGTCAGAGTCATCGTAATTTCAACCTATAAGAGTGGCAAAAGTACAACTTTCATTTTTATTTCTTGGTTTGTATCTTTCAAAAACATACTTTTGCCCCAAAATCAGACCCTCATGGAAGAAATTATCTACAATCATAGCATTCCGATTCAAATTCGTTTTAACGACGTCGACAAGTTCGGGCACGTCAACAACAGCGTCTACTTCACTTATTGCGATTTGGGAAAGAGCGAATACTTCGCGGCCGTATCACCGGATATGGACTTGGAGCAAGTAGCCGTCGTGATGGTGCACATAGAAGCCGACTTCCTGTCACAAATTATATTGGCCAGTCAAGTTTCCGTGCAAACGGCAGTCACCAGATTGGGTAATAAGAGCATGAACATGGAGCAACGTGTCATTAACGAGGTGACCGGCGAGGTGAAGTTCGTTTGTCGTTCCACGTTGGTGGCTTTTGACTTACACGCACGTGCTTCCATCGAAATACCGGCTACGTGGCGGGATGCCATCAGTCGGTTTGAACACCGAACATATCTCCACGAACTATAAATAACAAACCCGCTCGTGAAATTATCGCGCCTTGATAATTTCACGAGCGGGTCAGATATTTTCAGCGGCGGGCAGGTTATTCGTCTGCCGCGCGGGCATATTCTTGCGCCGCCGTTTCCAACTCTTCGTACCACGCCTCGCCGTACTTTCGGATCAACGGTTCTTTCAAAAACCGGTAGACCGGTACGCCTTTCGCTTTACCCAATGTTTCGGCCGCATGGCAGACGTGCCAGCGATGATAGTTGAGCGCATCGTAATCGCCTATGCGGCTGATGCGAATGGGGTAGAGGTGGCAAGAGATGGGTTTGTAGAAGTCGGTCTTTCCTGCGCGATAGGCTTTTTCGATACTGCAATGGCAACAACCGCTTTCGTCATAACACGTAAATACGCAATCTTTGCCCCCAACGATAGACGTGACCCACTCGCCGTCGTGATCTACGTAGGCAACACCCTGTGTTTGGATCACGTTTCGCGCAGCCGGTGAAAGGTTGCCCCACACGTGAGGCAACACTTTCGTGAGTTGTTCTATTTCGCAGGTTTGTAGGGGTGCTCCGGCGTCTCCTTCGATGCAACATTCGCCCTGACAAGCGGACAAGTCGCATACGAAATATTGCCGAAAGAGTTCAAAGCTGACAATAACGTCTCCGATCTGAATCATTCGATGAGTATTTTACCCGTCATGTCGCTTGGTACGGGCAGCCCCATTATTTTAAGAATGGTCGGAGCCACGTCTGCCAGTTTACCCGCGCTGACTTTACAACCGGACTTGGCGGTTACGTAAATACACGGCACGGGATTGAGCGAATGCGCCGTATTCGGAGTACCATCGGCGTTGACGGCGTTGTCGGCATTACCGTGATCGGCGATTATCAACGCTTCATATCCGTGCGCCTTTGCCGCTTCGATTGTGTCTTTAAGGCAAGCGTTCACGGCGATAACCGCTTTTTCGATGGCCTCATAGACGCCGGTGTGCCCGACCATGTCGCCGTTGGCATAGTTGACTACGATAAAATCATATTTCTCCGTGGCGATGGCTTCTACCAATTTGTCTTTTACGCCGTACGCGCTCATTTCCGGCTGAAGGTCGTAAGTGGCTACCTTCGGCGACGGCACGAGTATCCGATCTTCTCCTTCAAAGGGAGTTTCGCGACCGCCGTTGAAGAAGAACGTTACGTGTGCGTATTTTTCGGTCTCGGCAATGTGCAATTGCTTCTTACCTTGTTTGGATAAGTATTCCCCTAATGTGTCGTCCACGTTTTCCTTGTCGAACAAGATATGTAGCCCCTTGAAAGAAGCGTCGTAGGGCGTCATGCAATAATACTGCAAACCGGGAATAGTTTTCATGCCTGCTTCCGGCATGTCCTGTTGTGTGAGCACGACCGTGAGTTCTTTGGCGCGGTCGTTACGGAAATTGAAGAATATGACTACGTCTCCTTCGCAGATCCGACCGTCGCATGCCGTATTGACTATGGGTTTGATAAATTCGTCGGTTACGCCGTCGTCATAAGACTCTTGCATAGCGGTCGCCATGCAGTCGGATTTTTTGCCTTCGCCGTTGACCAGCAGATCATACGCTATTTTTACGCGCTCCCAACGCTTGTCACGGTCCATGGCATAGTAACGTCCGATGATTCCGGCTATTTGTCCTTTGGATTGGGCACAATGTGCTTGCAACGCCTCAATGAATCCTTTTCCGCTCTTCGGGTCGGTGTCGCGCCCGTCCATGAAGCAATGGATAAAGGTGTTGTCCAAACCATATTCTTTGGAGATGTCGCACAGCTTATAAAGGTGGTCGAGCGAACTGTGAACTCCGCCGTCCGAAACTAAGCCCATGAAGTGCATATTCTTGCCGTGTGTCTTGGCGTAGGAGAAGGCGGAAATGATTTCCGGATTCTGCAAAATGCTATTATCGCGGCAGGCGCGGTTGATTTTTACCAAGTCTTGGTACACGACGCGCCCCGCTCCGATATTCAAGTGCCCCACTTCCGAGTTTCCCATTTGTCCGTCGGGCAATCCGACGTTCTCTCCGCTGGCTTGCAACAGGTTGTGCGGATATGTTTGAACCAAATAGTCCCAATAAGGAGTGGGCGTATTGTAAATAACGTCGGCCTTTCCGTGTTTGCCGATGCCCCAACCGTCAAGAATGACCAGTAATGCTTTTGTATTCATAAATGTTTTACTTTTTAGGTGATTGTTACCTGCGTTTCCGCAGAATTGGCCGCAAAGTTATGATTTTTGGGCGAACCGAGAAAGCGGAGCGGGGACAATCGCAACGAAGCAACGAAAAAGATCGCCGTTAGTTACGCTCATATCTTCCGATGAAAAATAATTTAGCTACGGAGATATTACAATAAGATACCGTGAAATTTACAACGCATACTCCTTGTCAATCGCAGCTATGGTCTCGTCGATCATATCCAGCGTTTCTTGAAACGGAGTATCGCTACTGTAGATATTGATTCTGTTCATGAGAAAGTTTCTGCCCTCGGAAAGACTAAGGAGAAACGCCCACACTTTCGCATTGCTTTGACTAAAATCAAATTTCCTGACTTCGGGCAAATCATAGACTTTTTGTAGTCCTTCTCTCTTAATCTGAGTTGTCAGTAAGAAACCGGCGTCGGCCTCTCGTATGCTGCGATATGCCGTTAATATTTGAAGAACGAGATCCGGCTTACGAACGCTTTGTACGAGCGAAGACGTTTTGAGCAAATCCAACGCATCATAGATGTAGGTGTAGACTGCAAACTGTTGCAAGCGGCTGTTTCTGTATGGAATGGAATCCGGTGGAGCGTCTTTCAGATTGTGCTCGTACCGTATAAGTACTTCGGCATAAAGTTTATCGGTTTGGACGTTCGTTTGCATGGCGATGATCCGTTCCTTATTGAGGAGCAATTCGGACTTTACGAATTGCATGGCGGCTTTTACTTGGCTTTGCGTATGTCTTTCCGCGATCCGATCACTCCCGATGAACGTGATGGCGACGCCCAATACGACAGCGATGAAATTGCGAAAGAAGTCGCCGAGTTTCCATGACCGGTAGATTTTTGTGTAGCTTTTGCTCTGTTTCTGTCCCATGGTTTCGTTGTTATTTGAGCGGCAAAAGTACGCAGAAAAAAGCGTTGCCGAAAAATATGCGGAGAATAATTATTAAAAATATTTCGTTATGTGATTAAGATACAGTCATCTGACAAAATAGTATCACTATCCGATAGGTATTTCTACCTATCTTTGCGGCGAATTATTATCAATGATTAACTAAATTCTTTTATTTATGAATTACAGGAAGTATGCTTTGTTAGCCGTCGTTTTGCTGTTCAGCGTATCTGCGTATGCACAGAAGTTTGAAGGCTTGGCAGAAACACCCGCTATGGGTTGGAATAGTTGGAATAAGTTTGCGGGGAATATCACCGAAGACCTTATCAAGGGAGTAGCCGACGCTATCGTCGAGAGTGGCTTGCGCGATGCAGGTTACATCTATGTTAATTTGGACGACTGCTGGCACGGCGAACGCGACAGCTTAGGTTTTATTCAGTGCGACCCCGTTCGATTCCCGAGCGGCATTAAGGCTTTGGCCGACTATATGCACGAACGTGGTTTGAAACTGGGTATCTATTCGGATGCAGGTTGGAAAACGTGCGCAGGAAGGCCGGGAAGTGTCGGACACGAGTTTCAGGATGCGCTACAATATGCCAAATGGGGTGTAGATTACTTGAAATACGACTGGTGCGATACACCGAATATCAATGCGAAGGGAGCTTATAAGCTAATGAGCGAAGCCTTGCGTGCAGCCGGACGTCCTATTTATTTCAGCATGTGCGAATGGGGCACGGCGCGCCCGTGGGAGTGGGCTTCCGAGATAGCGCATTCGTGGCGGACAACGGGAGATATTTGGCACTGCTTTGATTGCGGACGCGGCGAGAAACCTAATTATGCGCACAGCGTCATGGCAATTCTGGACATGCAGGAAGGTTTGCGCAAGTACGCAGGGCCGGGACATTGGAATGACCCGGATATGTTGGAAGTAGGCAACGGGCTGAGCGAAAGCGAAGACCGTGCGCATTTCACGATGTGGTGTATGCTCGCCGCCTCGCTTATACTCGGCAACGACGTGCGCGATATGCCGCAAGCTATCAAAGAAGTTATTATGAACAAAGAAGTGATCGCTATCGATCAGGATAAGGAAGGTATCCAAGGATTGCGTTTCATGCGGACAGACGATGGGTTGGAGTTCTGGTTCAAACCGTTGGTGAACGGCGAATGGGCTTTTTGTATCTTGAATCGCGCGACGGAAGACAGAACGTATGATATAGATTGGCAGAACTTTAATCTCTACGATGACGTCGCCAAGCGATTCACCGACTTCGATTCCAAAACCTATAAAATCCGTAATTTGTGGACGAAAAAGGACGATGGAGACACGAAGAAATCACGTGTCGTGACGATACCGGCACACGATGTGTTGTTATATAGATTGACGCCGACGAAAAAATAATAACGATATGAAGAAGATTACGCTGATAGCAAGCCTTTTGGCCTTGTGTGCATTTGTTGCCCCCGTGCATGCGCAGACGGAAGTCATGGCGTGGGGAAACCTGACCGGTATCCGCATTGACGGACAACTGATAGAATTTGAAACGTCGTTTCGCATCGTGGAGAAAGATTGGACAAGCATGTTTGCTTCCGGTCGCGAACGAGCAAATACTACCTTTGTACGCGAAGACGGGAAGGCCATCGTGAGAAGCGGTGCGGAACGTATCCGCTACGAAGAGACGGTCGCTGACCCAGAGAAAGGCAAAGCCGTTGTGACGCTCACTTACCAGTCGGATACGACGCGGCGAATCGAGGGTTTTTACTATGCGTTTACGTTCCCGAAGCAACGCTATGCCAACGCGGATATTAAAATATCAGGCAAACGCATAGACGTCAAAGCACCGGGTAGGAATGTGCAG
>JAISIB010000057.1 GCA_031262265.1 Prevotellaceae bacterium | reverse complement strand
TTCAGCGTGAGCGCACTGACGGGTGTGGGACGTACGAGTTACCTGGTTATCACGGCGGGACGCTTGGTTTACAAAGTATTGGTCGTTCAAGGCATGCAATGGGCGTATAGTAATATCATATTGAAAGACGGTAAGCTCACGTTCGCCACGACGGCAGCCGAGAACGCAGAGATTCCAGCAAACGTAGAAGGGCTGGCTTTCAAATGGGGGTCTCTGATAGGCATGCATACGGCCGGGGCGCAAGGCACACCCTATACTTCGGATAGAATTTCCTTTATTCCAGAGGAATATACGGGCAGTACGCCCATCACAGTCTACGGAAATATTCCATACGCTTCCGTGGATGCGGAATTTGATAGTTATAATGCGCTCGCAGCCACCGGTGACATTTGCCGCTATGTCTCGGCGAAAGGTTGGGTGCAAGGAAAATGGCGGATGCCCACGCAAGCGGAAGCACTGAAGTCTATCGATTGCGGATACAAGATATATGGCTCTTTTGAATTAGACTTTACATGGCCGGAAACCGATGGTACACATCTTTCTCCCGGAGGTATATTCTTAGGCACAACCGATGACGACCCGAGCTACCTGACCGGCGATATGCCCATAGGGGCTATGTTTCTGCCCACAGGAGGTGCTATTACAGGGAACGGTACTGCCGCAGGAACAGCAGTGAATGTGGGCACTTTAGCCCGCTTCTGGACTACGACAATGTCCGATGAGACATACGCTTATAATTTGATTAGCAGTTCTACTGCTCCACACGTAACCGCTGATGGTGCTTTAAAAACAGACGGGCGAGAAGTGCGTTGTATTCGAGATATGGATTAAAACAAAGAAAGTGCGTCTGTGGCGCAAGTAGTTGCGCCTGTTATCTATCCAGCCAACCTTTCCCTTGGCGGATGATTTCCGGTTCGTCGCCCGTGCAATCTACCACCGTAGAAGGCTCGGCGTATCCGATGCCGCCGTCGATAATCAAATCGACCGTGTCGCCCCATTTTTCATCAATCAATTCGGGCGTAGTGACGTACTCTATTTCTTCTTCGTCCGCATGAACTGGTAACGAGGTGGTCAGTAGCGGTGCGCCCAACAAAGAAACGATTTCGTGCACCATCAAAGAATCCGGTATGCGTATGCCTACTTCTTTGCGGTTCTTATAAATGCGCGGCAACGTGCCGCCTGCCGCGAGGATAAAAGTAAACGGGCCGGGCAAATTGCGTTTGAGCAGCTTGAAAGTAGGGTTGTTCATCTTGACATACTCGCTTACCATTCCCAGACTCGCGCAGATAATCGAAAGATTTTTCTTTCGCGGATCAATACCTTTCAGTTGGCAGATGCGTTCGATGGCTCGTTCTTTCAATCCGTGACAACCGATGGCGTACATGGTATCGGTCGGATAGATGATAATCCCCCCGTCGTTGAGCAAATCGACTATGCGCCGTAAATCTTGCGGGTTGTTGTTTTTGGGATAGAGCTTTAATAGCATATCAGATCAGTCGGAAATGTAGCAACGCTTTGAGGATACCGTCATTGTCTACCGTATCCGTCACATAATCCGCCGCCTGCTGAACCTCGGCGGCGGCATTGCCCATCGCTACGCCGATGCCCACGTGTTTCAACATGCCGATATCATTGCCGCCGTCGCCGAACGCCATCGTTTCTTCGACCCGAATGCCCAAATACTTGGTCACTTCGTCTATTCCGCGTTGTTTGCCGGTGCCTGCCGCCACAATATCCGTAAAAATAGGGTGCCAACGCCCCACTTCACTATGGGGCATGCCGCGCATAAACGCAGGTTCTCGGTCGACGGTGATAAATGGTGAGATTTGGAAGATTTCCTTTTTCAGAATCTCTTCGGGCGATAAGACGAGCGGCGGGTCTACGTTCAACGAGCGGGAAAACCATTCGATTTTTTCATTCGGATTGACGATGTACATACTATCGGCCGACACGAAGATAGTCGTAATTTCTTCTTCCAAAGACATCTGCATGGCTGCGCGCACATCGTCGGAAGGAATAGTATGGCGAAAAATCATTTGCTCGTATTGCCCCATGAAACAACATGCTCCGTTCATCGTTATATAACCGTCGAACAGTTCGTCACCCAGATTGTTGATGATGCAACGCGGGCGACCGGTAGCAATAAACAGTTTCAGGCCGCGACGCCGCGCTTCGGCCAACGCCAAATGTGTGGAGTCAGGGATGCGATGCGTATCGAAACTGACCAGCGTGCCGTCTATGTCGAAAAACAATGCCTTCGTCATTTATTTATATTCCTCCCAACTCTTAATAGAGATGTCATCTATACTCATCGTACAGAACGCGTGAATAAAAGCTCCGGCCAATCGAGCATTGGTAATCAGCGGAATATTCAAATCAATGGCGGCGCGGCGAATCTTGTAGCCGTTGCTCAGCTCACCTTCGGTCAAGTTTTTTGGAATATTCACGACCATGTCTATTTCGTGGGCATGTAAGAGATCAAGTGCCTGAGGTTGTCGGCTGCTCTCACTCGGCCAGAATACTTGCGTACTTTGAATATTGTTTTCTTCGAGGAACCTGTGCGTACCGCCGGTTGCATACAGTGTATAACCTTTGGACTGCAACAAACGAGCGGCATCCAACATATCTATTTTCTGCTTCGGCGTACCGGTAGACAATAAGATAGATTTCTGCGGAATACGGTAACCGACAGACAACATGGCTTTCAGAATAGCACATGAGGTGTCCGTACCGATACAACCTACTTCGCCCGTAGAAGCCATGTCGACGCCCAGCACAGGGTCGGCTTTCTGCAAACGATTGAACGAGAACTGCGAAGCCTTGATACCCACGTAATCCAAATCGAACAAGTTCTTCGAAGGTTTCTCTACGGGTAATCCAAGCATAACCTTCGTAGCGATGTCTATGAAGTTTATTTTTAGTACTTTGCTCACAAAAGGGAAACTACGCGAGGCGCGCAGATTGCATTCAATGACTTTGATGTCGTTGTCGCGCGCAAGGAACTGAATATTGAATGGTCCCGAGATATTCAACTCGCGCGCTATCTCACGACTAATTCGTTTGATGCGCCGCATCGTTTCGACGTAGAGTTTTTGCGGCGGGAACTGGATCGTCGCATCCCCGCTATGTACTCCCGCAAATTCGATATGCTCACTAATCGCGTACACCATAATCTCACCGTCGCGAGCTACGGCATCCATCTCCACTTCTTTCGCATGTTCAATAAACTGGCTGACCACAACGGGGTGTTTCTTGCTGACATTTGCCGCCAATCGTAGGAAACGTTCCAATTCTTCGTAGTTAGAGCACACGTTCATCGCAGCACCTGACAATACGTACGACGGACGCACCAAGACGGGGAAGCCTACTTCCTCTACGAAATGATGAATATCGCTCAATGAAGTAAGCTCGCGCCAGCGTGGTTGGTCAACGCCAATGCGGTCAAGCATAGCAGAGAACTTCTCACGATCTTCCGCGTTATCAATACTCTTAGCCGTCGTACCGAGAATGCGTACGCTCTTACTATCCAAGCGCATCGCCAAATTATTCGGTATTTGTCCGCCGGTGGAGACGATAACCCCGTGCGGATTTTCAAGTTCAATAATATCCATGACCCGCTCGAACGTCAATTCATCGAAGTAGAGACGGTCGCACATATCGTAGTCGGTGGAAACGGTTTCCGGATTATAGTTTATCATGACGCTGCGCCATCCTTCTTTGCGAATGGTATTGAG
>JAISIB010000052.1 GCA_031262265.1 Prevotellaceae bacterium | reverse complement strand
TTCAGCGTGAGCGCACTGACGGGTGTGGGACGTACGAGTTACCTGGTTATCACGGCGGGACGCTTGGTTTACAAAGTATTGGTCGTTCAAGGCATGCAATGGGCGTATAGTAATATCATCTTGAAAGACGGCAAGCTCACGTTTGCCACGACGGCCGCCGAGAACGCGCAGATTCCGGCAAATTCACAGGGGCTAAACTTTAAATGGGGGTCGCTAATCGGTCTGAATACGGTAGGTGCTCAGAGTAGTGCATTCACTTCTTCGAGAATTTCTTTTGTCCCGTCTGAATATACGGGAACAGTACCCATTACGGACTATTCTACAATACCTTCTCCCGCCGCCTTATCGTTGGACAGCTATGATCCGTCTGCGGGCACGGGAGATATTTGTCGTTACATTTCGGATAAGGGTTGGGTGGAAGGACGTTGGCGGATGCCGACACTGACGGAAGCACAACAGACAATTGCGTGCGGGACTATTCCATACGGTTCTTTCGGGGTCGACTATACGTGGACGGAAACAGACGGTACGCACTTGACGGATAGTGGTATCTTCTTTGCTACGACGACGGATGATGAGAGCTATCTGACGGGAGATATGCCCATAGGTGCGATGTTCCTGCCAAGCGGAGGGGCGATTGTCGGCAACGGTGTTGTGAGCAATATGAATACGTTGGCTCGTTTTTGGACATCGACGGGATATGATGATAGGCGAGCGTATTGTTTGTATGGCAATACAGGTAGTGTATATGTAACTGCACTCGGAAGCTCATCGGATTCATATAAAAATGAAGGTCGGAACGTACGCTGTATCCGCGACGTATAATATGTGAAAAATATGCGGGCGGCTAAACTTATTTTCCTCGTAAGAAAATAAATTTAGCCGCCCGCAAAATTTCACAAGCGTGCTGCAAAATAAGATGGGTACGGCGTATGCGCTCTTATCCCAGCAACTCCTTCACTTTGGCGGAGATGGCGCGCCCTTCGGCCAATCCGGCCAGTTTCTTTGTGGCTATGCCCATCACCTTTCCCATGTCCTTTGCTCCCTCTGCGCCGGTTTCGGCAATGATGGCACGTAGAGCTGTTTCCAGTTCTTCGGGTGACATCTGCTTAGGCAGGTAGGTTTCCATCACTTTCACCTGCGCCAGCTCGGCATCGGCCAGATCTTGTCTGTTTTGTCCCAGATAAATTTCGGCGGCGTCTTTGCCTTGTTTTACTAACTTTTGGATAATTTTCAGCGCGGCCTCATCCGTCAATTCGTCGTTAGCTCCCGGAGCGGTTTTTGCTTCGAGAAAAAACTTTTTTATATTGCGCAAGGTTTCCAAAGCCACCTTGTCTTTGGCTTTCATAGCGGACTTAATGTCTTCGCTAACTTGATCAAATACTTTCATGAGTTATCTTATTTATGAAGTTCAAATCCGATTGTTCGCGGCGATAGGTGGGCGAGTCTTCCACTTTGGCGATAATTTCCTCGTCGCCCAGCGTATCCAACGTAAATAGGTAGATGGGTAGTTTCTTCTTGAAGCCCGTCACCTTAGCATCGTTCCCGTAGTGTTCTTTCATTAGTTCTCTCGCCTTTACGTCGTCAATCGTTCGCTTTTCGCGCATTTCCGGTAGATTTTCCATACCGAATCCGGTGGCCAACAAGGTTACTTGTACGGATTCGCCGAGTGTCTCGTCCGTGCCGACGCCCCAGATAACGTCTTTTTCATCGGAGAATTTGCCCAGAAAATCGTGCACGTGATTCATTTCTTCGGCTTTCATGGGGAAATCTTTGCAGAAGGTGATATATATCAAGACTTTCTTTGCCTGATACACCTTGTTGCTGTTGAGCAGCGGCGAATGTAATGCGTTTTCGATAGCTTCCGCTAATCGGTTCTCACCCGTTCCTTTACCCGTACTCATAATGGCGATACCGCCGTCGCGTAGGGTAGTACATACATCGGCGAAGTCGCGATTGATAATTCCCTCTTTCGTGATAATTTCCGCGATACTTTTGGCCGCAATCAACAGTGTGTCGTCGGCATGGGCGAATGCGCGGATCAGGTCTTCATCTTTATAAATTTCCAAGAGACGTTCATTGTTGATTACTAACAGTGCGTCTACGTTGGCGGCCATACGTTCAACTCCGTCCAGTGCTTTCAAAATTTTCTTTTTCCCCTCGAACAGAAAAGGAATGGTGACGATACCCACCGTTAATATGCCCATCTCTTTGGCAATGCGTGCGATCACGGGACCGGCACCGGTGCCTGTGCCGCCACCCATGCCGGTTGTCACGAATACCATTTTCGTGCCGTCGTCCAGATGCTGACGTATGCTCTCCTCACTTTCTTCGGCGGCTGCGCGCCCTTTGTCGGGATCATTTCCTGCGCCCAATCCTTCGGTAATGTGCGGGCCAAGTTGTATTTTAACCGGTACCGGCGAACCTTTTAAGGCTTGGTTGTCGGTGTTGCACACCATAAAACTTACGTCGTGGATTCCTTGTCGGTACATGTGGCTCACTGCGTTGTTTCCGCCGCCGCCGACGCCGATTACCTTAATGATTTTTACCTCTTCGGCAGGTAAGTTGATGCAATCTATTAAATTCTCGTTCATGTTATATTCCTCCATGCTACTGCGGCTTACGCCAAATCATCCGCGATGTTTTCAATTGTATTTTTTAAGCCCTTCCAAGCCTTATCAAAAAAGCCCGGTCCCTGCGCGGCCTTCTTGGCGGCTTTTTCTTCTTCCTTTTTCTTCCGATTCTCCTCTTTGATGCGCGTGCGCTCTTCCTCGTCTTTTTGCTTTTTCTCCCGATCGGATTTGATAGGTTTCTTAGATTCGGTGCTTTCGTATCCAAATAGGTCGTCGCTTGTCTTAACGGCACCGCTTGTCTGCTTCGCCATGGTTTCTACGCAGTTTTCTTTTCCCGTCGCCAATGTGCCGATCAGCGCGTACACGTTGTGTTCCGTAGGTAGCAAGTATTTGGGATCTTCCGTCGGGATGCAGGATTTAGTCGTGATGCGTACTTTCGTAGCACCGGTGAGACTTGCGACCATCGCGTCTATATTGCGCAGATTAGCTCCGCCGCCTGTCAACACTAACTGCATTCGTTCGGCCTTCGCTTCGGTTAACATCTGCTTCACGTTGGCTACTATTTCTTCGGCGCGCGCTCCGATGATTTCATTGAGCTTTTTGACAGCAGCAGCTTCTTCGCCGGAAATATTTTCCTTGGGTTCGTAGAGAATGTCGCCTGCTTCTTTCTTCAATTCTTCGGCTTCGTCTTCATCCATCCCGTCGTGCGCGTGAATATCGTGCGTCATGTTTTCTCCTCCCAATGGGATAACGGCGAGAAAACGCAGCTTTCCTCCTTTATAGACCGTCACGGTAGTCGTTCCCGCGCCGAAATCTATCAAAGCCACCCCTTGTTTCAATTCTT
>JAISIB010000050.1 GCA_031262265.1 Prevotellaceae bacterium | reverse complement strand
TAGGTAGCTGCCGGTGCCTGCTTATACTGTCCGTTACGCACGACAGCTTGTGAGATAAGCTTCTTTCCGGCCGCATAGTAATCCGCCGTATAGTGTTCGCGTGCCGCAAAAGGCGTTGTTAGCCCAAAACGATAGCTTGCATCGCGCGCATCGGCGTAGCGAATGGAAGGGAAGAGCGCAAATCCGAAATCGCGCGCGCTTTCTTCGATCAATTTCCCAGTATTATTTTCCAATACCGCCGTTCGATTTTCAAAAAAGATACGCGCATATTCAACGAAGTCTCTCGCCTCGTTGATCGGGATACGGAGGATTACTTTCACGCCTCCTGCGTTCTTTCGCAATTCGAGCATCGGCTTGCCGCCAACGAGTGGGCGCATCAAATCAGCTACGCTGAAAAACGAGAAAAACAAGTCCGTAAGCGGTAATAGATAGCTTTCGGCCATCCCTTCCTCCTTATTCCCTTCAAAGAAACTATCGGACGAGAACGACGCGGGCAATCTAATGATCGTATCTTCCAAGAAATCGCTGATAGTTAGGTACGGGTATTTCTCATTGGCATAGGGTAACGAGCGGGATTCCCACGCAGCGGCATCCGCATAGGGAGCTTTGAAATGTTTATCCCATCGCGAAGAAACATAGCGCAACGAAGTGTAAGAATTGCCGGCTTCTACCGGCAACACCAGCGGACGTTTGTCGCTCTCGTGAGCGACATATAATGTCGAGGCTATTTCAAATTCGCTTTTGATCCGATTGGTTTTCGGCCGCTTACGCAGTCGACAGCCTAACACTTCGACAGAATTGCTCCCAACGGTCAGTTCCTCAAACTCGTGGATGCTTTCTTCCGTCAAAGCGGATATTTCCGTCTTGCGCTCATCCGGTAGAAATTGGTAGTTCTGCTCCAAATAATCATAAACCTCCGGAAAATGAGTAGCGAAGTCTTTCCCGTAATATTTAACGAAGGCGTATAAAAACTTTTGATAGGCAAAGTCACGCGCATAGAGTGGAGTAAATTCATCACTGAATGTCTTATGCTGACCAAACAGTATATGATTGGAAACGTATGCCAATCGGTTGGCAGAACAAAAGAACAACGTGGCAGGAGATGTGGCACCTATGATATTCATAGGCGCAGGGCGGTCGGCACCAATGTAATTTAGTAGGCAGATACGCTTCATCCGATCAAAATTGTAGGCCGTTGCGTCTTCTCCTAAGTACATTTCGAGCGTCGCGGCCAGTGAACGGTGGCCTTCTGAGGAGCTACGCATCTCTTGCAAGTTATCTGTGTCCCAGAAAAGGATTTGTATTTTATCCGACAAGCTGTCTATATTGAAAAAAATCTCGCCGACATCCAGCGTATCGGAGACCATTTTATGATAAATGGTAGTTCCGTCTATTTGGCGGCTTTCGGTCAAGTAACGAAACGCCGTCTTCACCAGATCCATCCGCGCAAAAGGCGAAGGAATGGAGGTGATTTCTTTCGTTGCCGTTGCGCCATCCGGATCTTTGATTTGATTGATAACATTGGCTCCGTATTTCTCGGAAGTTTGCCAATCGGTAATGGTATTATTCCCCGTATGCAGTCTAAATACTTTGCTCATATTAGAAATTGTATTTGTCGGTTATCAAATCGTCCGTCGCTGCTTGAAAAAGCTCCGTAAAAGATTGTTCGCGCGTCGCATCTTTGCGTCGTTTCTGCTTATTCAAGCGATCGTCGAAAAGGACATAATCATTGAAGCGAGTACGCTTCGGCAATCCTTCGCCTTGCAACATTTCATAAATATCTTTCTCCTTGTTCGTTTCAAAGGGAGCAAATCGCCGTTCGTTGCCGCTCATTTCATCCAGCCACTGTATATAATCTGCTTGCACGGCACGAATGTCATCTACGAAACCCGCTTTCCAAAACGAGGCATCCAGTTTTCGACTTTTCGCCCATGGCTGAGCAAGATAAGTATCGAAGTGGCGTTCATTCAGATACTTGGCAAACAACAGAAAACGGGTCAAAGGACGTTGGAGAAGGTCGCGACTTTGTCTGCCCAATGCGCGAAACGTGATACGATGCACATCTTCTTCGATACCGAACTCCTTGTGTATCGTACGCTCCGATGCAGGCGTTTTTACGAAGTCGATAATGGCCAATGCCGAAGCCAATTCGATAAAGTGTGCACGGTTTTGCTGTCCGGCACCGCCTTCACAGTTGTCATAAGCCTTGCCGTTATCGCCATCAGCTATATAATATAAGGTATCTACCGAGTTTGTCCCGCTGATAGTACGGTCGTAATAGGCCAACGCCGACTTTGTTTTGGAAATGAACGTCGCAGAATCTATGGAACTCTCAGGATCCGGTTTCACGCGGAAATAAGGAAGAACGGATATTGCGCCGATCGGAGCTTTGCTGATCAGTCCCCAATTGGCATGTTGCCGTCCGCCGCGTAGCGTTTTGAGTAGCAACGGAAAACCGCTCGCTCCCGTACCGCCAAAGATTGAGCTGATAATAAAAATACGGTCACCCTCTTGAAACGAATTGGCGAAGGATATAAACTCGGGAGAGTCGGCAAATTGATTAAGCACCACGCTACCTATGTTCGGATTGCCCTTAAATCCGATTTGCATGCTTGATTCCAGATTATCTTCCGAGAATAGCATGTGTACCAACGCTTTGTTGGCGTCCGAAAGGCGATTGACGCCCATATATTCCTTAAACTTCATATCTCGCGTGTTGCGAAGCGGAAGCCGAAAGTTAGGTACGAACTCCGTAATCTTGGTTCTGAAAAAACCATTGGGCACACGCGTATTCAGCCGCTCTCTAATGGCATTGTACGTACGCAAAATATGTACGGTACGCGTGAGGTCTGCGGCGGCGTCATCCGGATCTATGAAGACCGGCACTACTTCGTCGGCATCGATAGTCACTCCGGAGGCAAGCAACAGTGATAGTGATTTGATGACGCGGGCTCCTGTGCCGCCGATACCGAATATATAGATCTTTCCCATGAGATATATGCTTAGAAAGGTGTGTATTTACAATTTCTGCTTTTCCATTTCAACGCCAATGAGAAAATGATGAAAAAAAGTACGCTCATCAGCGCATTGGCTACGCCGAACATCCAACAGTCGGCGATGTGAATATGATAGGCAATGATGCCGCCGGCCGTATCGCGCGTGAACATCAAACAATCTCCGATCATACCGGTCTGATAATCCGTTACCGTGTAGAAATAACCAACGAATAAGTTGATGCCGGCGCAGCCTATCAACACAAGTACCCACGACCACCAACGATTGAAGCGCGGATGATTGAGCACATAGTAATAGAGGCACACAACGACCAAGCTTATGCCGACTGTTAACCAGCCTACGTGTCCGTAGAGCAACGGATTGTCGTATACGCCCGTATCACAATTATATCCCAACAGGTACTCGTCGAGATTTTTGGCATAGAAAGATTTCAACCAACCGTACAAAGTTGCAAACAATTCGTTCATCGTATTTTCTAGGGATTTATAGTGATCTGAAGTTTGGCAAAGGAAGCCGTATCCGAGTGAGTAAAGGCATCGTAAACACCTCTTAGCAGATATTCCAAGCCGTATGTCGTATCTTCCTGCGGAGCTTCTCCGATGGAGTCGGTCGCCGAAGCTATCCATGTTGGGAAGTCCATACGCAAGCTTACTTCGAGCGTCCCATTACTTACTCGCGGAGCTGAAAAAGTAAGGGAGTTAGTGAAATTACTGACGGAGATATTTGACTTTTGAAGCGTCAAAGTATAATCTCTCAGGTTCCAATCGTAATGAGCCGTATCCATGATGTAATTTTCATCCACCGGTAAGGACGAGAAGTCGGCATCTACGGTAAAGCGGGCGTTGTTATCGCGCCCGCGCGTACCGAGTCTTAGATTTTTCAGAGTGGTACGCGGATTTTGCTTGTCCAACTCGAAGGTTCCCGAGCCGACTCGTATCGCATAGGGCACCGGCTCGTTGGCAGAAGACACCACGAATGAATGTAATATGCCGCTGCCCTTAATCCGATTCGGTATGTCGCGAGTCAATTGTCGCACGTACTCGGGCGCACCCATTAGCCAAATATAAAACGGACGCTTCCCCTCGAAACGCATCGCGTTGTCGGATTTATTATAATACAAGCCGCTGAATTCCGAGCTTAGTTGATATACCACAACACTCATGGGGCGATGCCGTATGTAAGTCGCAAAGTGATTGCGTACGTTAATTTCTTGCGTCACCAAATATTGATGTGCATCTTTCCCCTTACCGGGTGAAAAGATGCAATCCGAAATAAATAGGGCGACGGTTTGATCGTCGTTGAATGTTTGTAGAATCGTGTGCAATGTCTCCGAAATATCGGAAGAGCCTCTATTGCCGCCTCTCGCACGAAAGGAGGCCGGCTCCAATTGCTGAATGAAATCTTGCAATGCATCACCCTGCGGAATAATACGGTCGTTGATATAAAACAAATTCATCCGGCTATCGGTCGCCAGTCGTACCAAACTGAGATAATCATATACGGCGCGCTCAAAATCGGTGACGCCGTTGACATAACCATCCATGCTCCCCGAGTTTTCCAAGTACACATTGATCACCGGCTGCACGTCTGTGCGCACACTATCGGTCGACGGTGTCATGACCGTCGTAGAAGGATCGGCAGGGCGAGTCTCTCGTTGCGTTCGTCCGCCGCAAGCTGTCAGCCAGCACAAGCCGGCGAGGATAAAAAGACAATATTGATATACGCTCTTCATGGGCTTTCCCGTGTCTTACTGTTGAAAATCACGGACGAAAGTACGACAATTCACGTAATAAATCACATTTTTAGCTCTTTTTCGTTTATATGACTACTTTCTTTGTCCAACGATTCAAACAAAACAAGCATACGACGCCCGATGAAACGCAGAAAGTAAGTACCGCCATAATAATTATTTTCAGTGCGGCAGGTATCGATAAGGCTGAGTAGAAAAGATTATTAATTACAACACAAAAATAGTGATTTCTACCTGCTCTTAGTAGGAATTAGCTACTTTTGCAAACAAAAATATCAATTAGGAGGACACCATGTACACACATTGTAAGGCCACTACGGAAGATTGTTTTTTGATTCGGAGTCTGGCCGAGCGCATTTGGTCGCATACATACGGGAGAATACTTTCTCCTCAGCAGCTGGCATATATGTTCGAGATGATGTATGCGCCGGAGAATATCTTACGACAAATGACGAAAGAAGGACACACGTATTTTATTGTACGTGACGATGAGAAAAATCCCGTCGGATATTTCTCTATTCAGCGACACGATGCGAATACTTACCTATTTCAAAAAATCTATGCATTACCCGAACAGCACGGGAAAGGAGTCGGGCGATATATGATTGAGCAAGGAATCGCAGAAGTAGCTGCTTTGCACTGTGCCTCGTTTAGTATGATGTTGTATGTAAATAGGGAGAATCCGGCCGTAGGGTTCTATCGGCACATGGGATTTCAGGTCATAGATACGAGAGATTACCCTATCGGTAACGAATATTATATGAATGACTACATTATGAAGCGGGATATTTTTCGGGAATAGTTCGTATCTTTGCCGATTCTAATATAGAATCCGTATATGTCCGAAAGTTCGTATATCCGCGTCAAAGGCGATCGCGTCAATAATCTCAAAAACGTAGACGTCCGTATTCCTCGTAACAAATTCATCGTTATTACCGGTGTTTCAGGCTCCGGAAAATCATCTTTAGCCTTTGATACCTTATATGCAGAAGGTCAACGCCGCTATGTAGAAAGCCTCTCTTCCTATGCGCGCCAGTTCTTAGGGCGCATGAGCAAGCCGGAATGCGATTTTATACAGGGTATCCCGCCCGCAATTGCCATCGAACAAAAAGTAAATAGCCGCAATCCGCGATATACCGTGGGTACGAGCACCGAGATTT
>JAISIB010000049.1 GCA_031262265.1 Prevotellaceae bacterium | reverse complement strand
CGGTTGGGCGTTCGTATTCATCAACGTCGGGACGATGGCGGCCTCGTTGCTGATATTGATACTTCCCTCCTATCTGATCAGTCGCATCTATCCGGCGGAGTCCATGCGCTACGAATAGGAACGGTCAAGCCAAGTATTCTTTGCGATATACCTCGAAACAGAAAATAAAAAGCGAGAGTAGCAGCGGACCAAAGATAATACCCATGAAACCGAAGAGAGATAATCCGATGAACACGCCGAAGATGGTAATAATCGGGTGAATGTCTGCCATCTTCTTTTGAAGCAAGAAACGAACCAAGTTATCTATTTGCGTGATGACAATCACTCCGTACGCTAAGATACCGATTCCGTCAATCCAGTCGCCACCCAACAACATGTAGCCGGCCAACGGCACCCATACGAGAGTTGTTCCGAGTGCGGGGATTACGGTGGCGAATGCTGTCAATACGCTTAACATCAGCGATTGAGGCGCGTGAAAAATGTAATAGCCGATCAGGGCGACCAATCCTTGTATGATTGCTAACAACGGAATACCGACCGCGTTGGAAGTGACGATCATCCGAATCTCATGCATGAATTCTTTTTTGTATTCGGGGCGGAACGGGAGCAAATCGGAGATGTAGGTTTCCATACGTTTCCCCGAAAGCAACATAAAGTACAGGATAAATAGCATAACGACGATATTGATGCCGAGACTACTGACTCCGCTGACGATATATTGGCCTACTCTCGGTGCCAGCGATATGAGAAAGCTCAGGTTCTTGGTATCTAACATATCGTAGTTGGTATGTTCGCGCACGAAATCGACGAAGCGTTGTGCAGGTTCGAGTAGCATGTTCGGATTTTGAGAGAGGTACTGAACGCCTTCGCTGAGGATATATACCACACTGATAAGCGGGATGAGAAAAAGAAAGCATGTCTCAATAATCAGCAACGAAGCCGCCAAACCTTTTCGCCAATTTCTTCTCTCCGTCAATATGCGCATTTGCGAGCGCAACAGAATATATGCCGTGCAGGCACCCAGTAAACCACCCAGATAGGGGAGTGCCGTGTAGAAGATGGCAACACCGATCAACAAGATTACGGATGTCAACACTTTGCGACGGTAAGAGTCTTGAAACGACATGTCTCATGCACTTAATTGCGGCAAAAATAGAGCTTCTACGAAGAAAAAACAATTTTTTTGCCTTTTCTGTGAACCATTTGCCTTGTTTAATTGTTATATATATAGTTTTTCACTGTATTAGATTAGGATTAATTGGATTTAACAAGGCGCCGCTTGAAAGTATGTGCCATTTAGGAGGAAGCGTCCTCGTAAACGAAAAGAAAAGACAGGGGCGTGCCAATCGGCACGCCCCTGAATGTTTTTAAAACCTTTGACAATACTATATCATTAATTGTACAATTAATAACCGGGATTCTGTCCTATTTTCGGGTCACCCTTAGCGTTTATGTCCAATGCTTTATTCGTCAAGAATTCCTGTGTAGGAATAGGGAATATTGCATGGTTCGGGTCCCACGTAAACTGGCGAGGAGTATTAGCCGGTGCTTTACCAAGAGGATACTCAGCGTTTAAGTATTGTTCCATAATACCGGTACGAGTATAGCTCTGGAATATACTGAATTCCGCGTTAAACTCATGTCGACGTTCAATAGATAAAGCTACTAACCAAGGTTCTGCAGTATAGGCGTCACGTTTATAGCTGTTGTAGAACGTTTGTGCATCAGGCACGTCAACGACTTCCGTATTGAATTCAAATACGCCGTTAACATCACTACCGCCTACTTCGAGATTACCCCATGCGCGATTACGAATTTGAGCGATCAAATCCCAACCCTTAGCGGCATCACCGGTTTCAAAGCAGCATTCTGCATAGTTCAACAGTATCTCGGCATAACGCAAAACGTGTAGAGAAATTGGCTCAAATATGATATTATTACTACCCGCTTTAATCCTCCACCATTTTAGACTGCCGTTATATGGCATCTTTTCAGCAGTTTTAGTTGAATCTGTGGGTACTACTTGCCCGCTAATAGGATGGGTTTGTCCGCGCTCTACCACTGAGTATTGACGGCGTTTGTCACCCGACTCAAATGAATTACAGAATTCATAAGAAACAAACATAGAACCCCAGCCGTCTACCACGTCGCACATATAAGCGTACCACATACTTACTTGAGCGGTGTTCATTGCTCCCCAACCCATATTGGAAAATGCCGGATAACCAATACACCATACGTCTTCCGAACACCAAGCATTCTCAAGATCATAAATCTTTCCGAAGCATGGTTGCAATGCATAGACGCCACTATTGATGATTTCCTCATACAATGTTTTTGCCTCTGCGAATTTTTCTTGATAGAGGTATACCTCGGCTATATATGCCTTTGCCATACCTTTTGTAGCGCGACCATATTCGCCACGATACGGAGTCCATTCCAATGTATTGGCAGCAAATGATAAATCTTCAATAATCAAGGCATGCGCTTCCTCAATAGTACTACGTTCTTTGGATGGACTGGATGAATAGGTTTCACCAGTCAACAACATGGGAACGCCTCCGAATGATTTTACAAGAAACAAATAGTTGTAAGCACGCAGAGCACGCGCTTCTGCCTCTATGATACTTTTATCATTGGGATTCTTAAATATGGACGTATCCGCAGTTTCTAACCCTGCAAGGAATTGATTGGCGCGACTAATGGCATAATAAGCAACTTGCCAACCGTTTTTGAACATATCTTTGTCGGCGCGCCACTCATGCCGGCACATTTCATTGTCCCAACCGGAAGCCAGACAGTCTAATACAGGATAACTTGCCATCAAAATCTGAGGTTTAAATCCCCATGTACCACCATCGCCGCCGAGGTCGCCATTCGTTAATAAGGCATCATAAATACCGTTTAATCCGGATAGTACATTATCCTCATTCTGGAAGATGAAACTTTCTTCTATGATATTGGGATATTCTATCTCTAAAAAGCCATCTCCACACGAAGTTGTGGTCAATGACATTACAGCCGCAAGGATGTATGTTACTAATGA
>JAISIB010000018.1 GCA_031262265.1 Prevotellaceae bacterium | reverse complement strand
GCCGGTGATAGAGATTCCTTCGCCGAACATAATATCAAATTCGGCACGGCGGAAGGGAGGCGCCACTTTGTTCTTCACCACTTTCACTTTGGTTTGTCGTCCGATGACTTCGTCGCCGTCTTTGATGGCTTGTCCGCCGCGAATATCCAGCCGGACAGAGGCGTAGAATTTGAGGGCGTTACCACCCGTAGTCGTTTCGGGATTGCCATACATGACGCCGATTTTCTCGCGCAACTGGTTGATGAAGATACATGTGGTGCGCGTCTTGCTAACGGCTGCCGTCAGTTTGCGCAGGGCTTGCGACATGAGGCGCGCTTGCAGGCCTACCTTATTATCGCCCATGTCTCCCTCGATTTCTGCTTTGGGCGTCAATGCCGCTACGGAGTCTATGACGATAATATCAATGGCGGAAGAACGTATCAACTGTTCGGCTATTTCGAGTGCTTGCTCGCCGTTGTCGGGCTGCGAGATATACAGATCATTGACGTTAACGCCGAGTTTCTGCGCATAGAAACGATCGAACGCATGCTCTGCGTCGATAAAAGCGGCGACGCCACCTGCCTTTTGAGCGTTGGCAATGGCATGGATAGCCAGCGTCGTTTTTCCCGATGACTCCGGTCCGTAGATTTCTACGATACGTCCGCGCGGGTAGCCGCCGACGCCTAACGCTACGTTCAGGCTTAGTGAACCTGACGGTATTACTTCTATATCTTCGATTGCTTCGTTGCCCATTTTCATAATAGAGCCTTTGCCGAAGCTTTTCTCTATTTTGTCCATCGCCGCTTGTAGGGCTTTCAACTTATTGTCTTTCTCCGTCGCAGCGGTGGCGGCACCTGCGCTCACTTCTTCTTTCTTTGCCATAATCTGTTCTTAGTATGTTTAAAGTTCCAAATCTTTGTCTTTCACTTCATGCCAAGGTAATCCTTGCTTGTTTAATTCAAGCATGAAAGGGTCTGGGTCAAATTGTTCCACGTTGTTGACGCCCGAACGTACCCACTTCCCTTCCAGAAAGAGCTTGGCGCCTATCATTGCAGGCACGCCGGTCGTATAGCTGACGGCTTGCATACCCGTTTCCTTGTACGCGGCTTGATGACTACAATTGTTGTATATATAATAGGTGCGCTCTTTACCGTCCTTAATGCCGCGTATGCGACAACCGATAGACGTTTCACCGGTATAATTCTCGCCGAGTTCCTGCGGATTAGGCAATACGGCTTTAAGAAACTGGATAGGTACTATTTTCGTACCGTTATAATCTACTTCGTCAATACGTGCCATTCCTATGTTCTGTATGACGCGCAAATGAGTGAGGTACTCCTGTCCAAAAGTCATCCAGAAACGAGCGCGTTTAATGGTAGGGAAATGCTTAACTAACGATTCTAATTCTTCGTGATACAATAGATATGATTCGCGGGCACCGATATTTGGATACGTGATCGGTTGATGTATTTCCAACGAACTCGTTTCCACCCAATGTCCGGCTTCGTAATATTTTCCTTTCTGTGTGATCTCGCGAATATTTATCTCGGGATTGAAATTAGTAGCGAATGCTTTTCCATGATCACCCGCGTTGCAGTCCACAATATCCAAGTAATGTATCTCATCAAAGTAATGTTTGGCTGCGTACGCCGTAAATATTCCGCTTACTCCCGGATCAAAACCGCAGCCGAGTATAGCTGTTAGTCCCGACTGACGGTAGCGGTCGTGATAAGCCCATTGCCAACTGTATTCAAAATGCGCCTCGTCTTTCGGTTCGTAGTTAGCCGTATCCAAATAATGCGTGCCCGTTTCCAGACATGCCTCCATAATAGTCAAATCTTGGTATGGTAGCGCAACATTGATAACGATGTCCGGACGGAAACTGTTGAAAAGAGCGACCAGCTCGGCCACATTGTCGGCATCTACTTGTGCCGTTTGAATATCCGGCCGTCCGATGGCTTTCACAATCGCGTCGCATTTGGCTTTCGTGCGGCTGGCAATCATTACTTCGGTAAATATGTCTGCGTTTTGCGCTACTTTGTGTGCAACGACCGTTCCTACGCCGCCTGCACCGATTATTAAAACTTTACCCATTGTCTGTGTTTAGTTCGTTGAGTAGTTGGTTTGTTTATTTCATTCCTCGATTGCGTAACATAGCGTCCGGATTAGGCTCTGCGCCTCTGAACTTCACGTACAGTACCATCGGATCTTCGCTATTGCCTTTCTCCAATACATTACGGCGGAACTTATCGGCCGTTTCCTTGTCAAATATTCCATTTTCCTTAAAGGCTTCGAACGCGTCCGCGTCAAGTACGTTCGCCCACAAGTAACTATAATAACCCGCCGCATAGCCTCCGACAATATGATTGAAGTAGGTAACGCGATAACGAGGTGCGATCTGCGGAATAAGTCCCAGCTCGTCCATTTTTGTTCGTTCAAAAGCGATCGGTTCAAAGTCGGTCGTGGACGTCAGATTATGCAAATCCATATCCAACAAGGCAGCTGCCAACAATTCGGTAGTCATAAAGCCTTGGTTGAACGTCGCTTGTTTATTTATCTTTTCGATCAGCGCATCAGGCATTACTTCGTTGGTAAGATAATGTCTGGCGTACATTTTTAAAACTTCCGGTTCGGTCGCCCAATGTTCCATCACTTGCGACGGAAGTTCAACGAAATCTCGCGCAACGTTGGTTCCTGCGATACCTTTATAGGTACATTGAGACAGCATGCCGTGCAATGCGTGCCCGAACTCGTGAAATAGCGTCTGTACTTCGTCCAAAGTCAGCAGCGAGGGCGTATCTCCTACGGGTTTCGTGAAGCTGCACACATTAACGATTACCGGACGTGTTCTGCCGGCCTGTTCTTGATAATTGTTCATCCACGCTCCGCCGCTTTTGCCCGCACGGGGGAAATAGTCGACATAGAATATTCCCAAGAACGAACCGTCGGCGTCATTTGCCCGAAAGACTTCTACGTCGGGATGATAGACGGGCATGTCATTTAGTTTGGTAAACGTGATGCCGTATAGTTTGTTTGCGACATCGAAAGCTCCCTGCCGTACGTTTTCGAGGCGGAAATAAGGTTTGATTTCTTCTTCGTCGAGATTATATTTGGCTCTGCGTAGTTTCTCGGTATAGTACCACCAATCCCATGCGGCCAATTTTCCTTTTCCTTCCTTGTCCATCAACTGTTGCAGCTCGGCGGCTTCCGCTTTGGCTTTCGGCAGGGCATAGCTCCATAGATTATTCAGGAAGTCCATGACGCTTTTCGGAGTTTTGGCCATCGTGTTGTCCAATTGAAAGGCCGAAAAACAATCGAATCCCAACAACTTGGCTTTTTCCAATCTCAGATTAACGATATTCGTCAGGTTCTGTTTATTATCGTCGGCGTCGTCGTGGTTGCATCGGTTGATGTAGGCGTTATATACTTGCTCGCGCAATTCACGCTTGTCGGCATATTGCAGCAGCGGGATGCGGCTGGCGTTATGCAAGGTAAATAGCCATTTCCCCTGCTGTCCGGCGGCTTCCGCTTCGGCAGCTGCCGATTGTTTGAACCATTCCGGCAGTCCGGACAAATCGGCTTCGTTCTCTACGAATAGCTGAAACGCATTGTTGTCCTTTAAGATATTATCACTGTATGCTAATGTCAGCGTACTTAGCTGCTTGTTGATTTCGCGCAACGTGGCTTTTTTTGCATCAGTCAGGTTGGCACCTGCGCGTACGAAGTTCTTGTAGGTCTCTTCCAACAGTCGCATTTGCTCGCCGTTTAATCCTAATTCCGCGCGCTGCGTGTAAATGGCGTCCACCTTACGGAACAATTCCGCGTTCAAATAAATATTGTCGGCGTGTTCACTGAGCAAAGGTGCTATCTTCATGGACAAATCCGTCAATTCGGGCGTCGTCTCGGCATCCAGCAGGTTGAAAAAGACCGCTTGAACGCGATCAAGTATCGGCGAACTTTCATCCAGCGCGACAATGACGTTGTCAAACGTCGGATTACCGTTGTTGATAATTGTTGCAATGCGTTCGTTCTGTTCTTCCATGCCGGCTTTGAACGCAGGCTCGTAGTCGGCTATCGTAATCTTGTCGAACGGCGGCACGCCATACTCGGTTTTATATACTGTCAAGAACGGGTTTTCCCGTTCGGCTTGCGTACATGAAGAATGTATTGTCATACTACATACTACTAAGGATAAGAAAATAATTTTACCTTTCATAAAAGCGTTTGTCATATTTAGTTAGGCTCAAAATTACGGCTTTATTTCCAAACTGCCAAAGGGGAATGAATTTTGCGTGTTAGTACGTGAAATAAGATGCTTTGAAAATGAATTATCAAGGGAAGAAAAATGATTTTCAAAGCCGCAAAATGGGCTATTTCTTTTTCGTGATGTAACACCACATGGGGTAATGGTCGGAAGAGCTAATGGAATTGTCGACGGTGCAGTTGTAAGTACGCAAGTCGTGACTGACAAGGATATTATCTATTCGGAAATAGAACTTATTTTGGTTGAACGAGCTCCCAAGTCCGCGCCCCGATTCGGAAAAGGCGTCGTTCAGGTTTTGAGTGAGTATCCGGTGCGCATTCGATAGCGGAGAATCATTGAAGTCTCCGCAGACGATGACATGTCGACCTTTCGCTTGTGCTTCGCGCACGACTTCTTCTACGACTTTGGCTTGATACGAACGTTTCTGAACGGCTTCATTCAATTTTCCGAGCAGGTGGAAAAAAGCATTGCCTATCTCTTCCGGTTTTTGCTGTACTTGCAACGTCGTTTCAAAGGTTTCACGGTCGGACATACTGAGTTTATTGCTTTCCAAATGGTTGTTGATCAGCGTAACGGTGTCTGTGCCGATCAGAAGTTCGTACATGACCGACCCGTTCGTGCGGCTACCGTAGTCAATGGGCAGGGCGGAAAGAATCGGGAACTTGGAATAGCATGCCAGCCCGGGAGGTTGAATATGTTTGTAAGGGTAAGATTCTAACAATTCATCAATATCTTCTTGCGTGAGATACTTGCGGTTGATAGTAGGTACGAACTCTTGCATACAAACAATGTCGGGATTTTGCCGTAAGATATAGGAAAGCATCGGATTTTGCCCGTCTACTTTCTCCATCGTGTTAAAGTTCATCACATTGTAGGTGAGTAGTTTGATGCGCTGTTCGGGAAGGTCTGCTTCTGCGGTTCGTGCGTTCAACGGGCAATAGAGTCTTAACGGCGGAAAGCACACTAAAAATCCGAGGATAGGGAGAAGCGATAAATACCATTTGCGCAAGAGTAGCCACAGAACCAGAAAACAGAGATTGGCTACTGCAAAAACAGGAAATACAAGCCCCATACTGGCGCGGGCAGGGTGAATCTCTCCGTCTACGTACGAGCTATAGGCCGCACATAATAAGAGTATGACGCAAAGCAGATTGAGAACGGCTAAGAGCGTGGTAAATAGTGTGGCTAACTTACGCATAACGTTATCGTTTGCTTGCGTCGAACAAGCGTTTTTTCTCTGCTGTGGTCAGATTCTGGTAGCCGGATTTTTTTATCTTTTCAAGAATGCGGTCTATCTCTTCCGATTCTTGCTTTTTGTGGGCATTGTATTCATAATCCTGTTCCCGTCCGGTTTTGTAGACCTTTACTTTTGGTTTTCGTTGCCTGATCCACGTGCGTTTGTCGAAGAGGCCGAAAAGAAAATCTATGATGCGGTTGAGCCAAGCAGTTATGTCGTGGCCTTTGTTGAGTGCCGCCCCGAACCACCAACCGGTCAACGCGCCACCCAAGTGTGCGATATGCCCGCCGGCGTTGTCCGAAGTCATCAGTAGTACGTCGAAAAGTACTACGAACAACGCCAGATATTTCAAGCGGACGGTGCCGAAAAGGAATAAGTTAATCGGTGTATTCGGCATACGAAAAGCTGCTGCCACTACGATAGCCAGAATGGAGGCCGATGCGCCGAGCAGTAGGGACGAAGCTACTAACGGATGGAAGTAGGGAAAGAGATTGAACGATACCATATAGCACAATCCACCCATGATGCCGCCTAGAAAATACAATCCGCGTAAGTGCTTGATAGAATGTACGCGCAAAAACAGATCACCGAACCAATATAACCACAGCATATTAAATAATATGTGCAGAAGATCGGCGTGCATGAACATATACGAGACAATAGACCACGGTTGCGACAGGAGTCGTGGAAACGAGGCAGGAAGTTCGAACAACGTGAAAAAGCCGCCGAGTTCGCGATTGAAGAGTAAAAACAACGCGCGTAGGAGCAAAGTAACCAGAAATACGCCTACGTTGACATAAATAAGCTGGATAACGATGCTTCCTTGTTTGAATTGTCTCTGTATATCGTGGATAATACTCATCGCCGGTATCTTTGTTTATATTGTCTTTTCCACATCATGATTAGCGCAAAGCCGAAAACCATTCCGCCCAAGTGTGCGAAGTGAGCCACGTTGTCGGACGGATTATTCGACAGCCCTAAATAGAGTTCCAATATAGCGTATCCGATTACCATGTATTTGGCGCTGATCGGATACGGTATCGGGAAAATTATGAGTCGTTCGCGTGGGAATAACATAGCAAAGCCTAACAACACGGCATATACGGAACCCGACGCACCGACGGTGATCATTTGATTTAGATAGGCAGATACGGGAAGGATGTGCCCGCCTATATCCACCGACTGGTATTTGAACAAATCCATCACCTGTGCGATGTGAATATACTGTACGATCTCTTGCACGAGACCGGCTCCGACGCCGCATAACAAATAGTAAATGATATATTTTCGAGCACCCATTACTTGCTCTACGGCTCGCCCGAACATCCAGACGGCGAACATGTTGAAAAACAAATGCGCAAAACTGCCGTGCATGAACATGTAGGTGAGCAATTGATAGGCCTGAAAATCCCCCGCTTGGATGTAATGCAAACCAAGTAGGGACTCTAAATCAATTCCGCGTGTGCGCAACGCAAGAGTGGCTAAGTAAAATAGCACATTGATGATCAGTAAATTTTTAGTTACCGGCGGTAGTGGTTGATACATGCGTGAAAAAGTTTCGGTTAGTGGTTAATACCGCGATTGCGGTCGAGAATGACGCCGTTCGTTGGCTTGCGAAGCGCAGAAACGTTTTGTATCACCTTATAACGCCCGCTTGGTGGAACAAGCGTCCGTGTCGTGGTGGCACGCGTGATACTTCCGGTGTCTATATGCGTCAATGCTGCTGCGAACATACGTTCTTTGGGGTCGCCAAGCGGATAGATGTCTCGAGAATCTAAGGGAAAAGCACCGCCTCCTTGTAGTTCGTAGAATTCGTACAGCTCATAATCGGGAGGAAAACCGTCGGAATAGTCGGAAAATCCCGCGCTATTGGAAATCCGACTAACGATCGGGTGCATAATCCACTTTCCGTCCGACGTATCGTAGGGCATTGATCCGACATTTTTTCCTTCCGTTTGACTACCGATAAGAGTGACGGTGTAGTACGGCCTCAAACAATTGATAACCATTTCGGAAGCAGAGGCCGTCATCCCGCTGGTCAACACATAAAGGCGTGGAAGATTCAGATTCTCGCCTTTCGGTCCGGTAGGATTCTCAGGGCTTTGGTTCAGATACTGAGTCATGAAGTTATAGCTATAATCATATTTTAAAGACATCTTGTCGTTATAGACTAACGAACAAGCTTCTTGCCCGATGGCCGCTTCCGGCGCAAGCATGGTACTTAGAAGAAGCGCGCACGTCAAGAATCCGCCGTTGTTGTAACGCAAATCCAATACGAACTCCTCTACTCCTGCGGTTTTGAACTTACGGGAGAGTCCTCGCAACTGGTCGTCGTAGTCCGTATCGGCTTCGTCGTCTACACCACGTGAGAAGTGGTTGTAAGCTAAATAGCCGACTTTTTTCCCACCGTCGGACGTGACGATCGTATCTTTAAAGACGGGGTAATCTTCCACCGCACGTGCGGTGGACATGCTTATAGGATTTGGAGCTAACTCCGTACTTGGTTTCAAGTCGAAATAGCCGCCGGTCAGAGTTCCGGCTGCGTCGTATTCACGAGTAAATATGCCCAGCGTAAATTCGTGTGCGTCGTCACCGTATAATACGGTATAGTCGGTTATATTTTTGACGTCTATTTTTACGATCCAGTCGCCGCGTTGCAGTCCCGCCTCTGCGGCAGGCGTTCCGTCTAAGACGTATTCCACAAATGCGTAGTAAGAATCAACCAGGCCGTCTCCATTTTGATCTAACGATAAGGCCATAAAATCAAATCCGTAAGAATAAGCCTCATCTATGT
>JAISIB010000178.1 GCA_031262265.1 Prevotellaceae bacterium | reverse complement strand
AAAGCGGACGCAATGCACGGTCTACCAAACGGCAAGTAAGTATTTCATAATCGGAAGCGCGACCTTCCCGTTTGGTGAAACCACCGGGGAAGCGCCCATAAGCGGCGAATTTCTCTTTATACTCCACTTGTAGTGGCATAAAATCAGTTCCGGGTACTGCGTCTTTTGCGGCACAGACAGTCGCCAATAACATGGTGTTGCCCATACGCAACATCACAGAGCCGTCTGCTTGTTTTGCCAATTTACCCGTTTCGAGCGTAATTTGCCTTCCATCAGGCAGCTCGATAGTCTTAACGATTGGGTTAATCATACGATTTGTTTTATTTATTTCCTTCAAAAATCGTGCAAAGATAGAGTTTTTCAATAAAACGGTTTATATTTGCGCACTTAAATATAGATTTGAGGAGATGAAAAAGCTACTATTTGGTGTTGTTTTGACAGCACTACTTGCCGGTTGCCAATCGCAACCGAAGTTTGAAGTAACTGGCTCTGTGACCGGAGCAGAAGGTAAAAAACTATATTTCGAGCTGTCGGGAGTGGACGAAGTAGTCACGCTTGACTCTGTAAAATTGAAGTCTAACGGACACTATACGTTCCGTTATGCCCGTCCCGAAGCTCCCGAATTTTATCGACTCCGCATAGAGAATCAGGTCATCAATTTGGCTATAGATTCAACGGAAACCGTTATGATCAATGCCCCGTATAAAGATTTCTCTACGGCTTATCAAGTGCACGGCTCACTAAATAGCGAGAAAATACGGGAATTGACTCTCAAACAAATCAAATTGCAAAACGACATCAATGAGTTGGGCAAACGAGCAAGGGCTACGCGCATGCGCAACAAAGCGTATGAAGACAGCGTCACCGTGCTTCTCAATAACTACAAAGACGATGTGACAAAGAACTACATATATAATGCTCCCAACTCAACGGCTGCTTACTACGCATTGTTCCAAACGATAAACAACCTGCGTATCTTCGATCCGGAGAACAGTCGTACCGATATTAAGAGTTTCGCTGCCGTAGCGACCAGCATGGATACGCACTACCCGCACAGCAGTCGTTCGAAAAACCTATATAATATAGTTATACGCGGATATAGGAACACACGTACTACCACGAAAGAACAGACGATCGACTTGCCGGCAGACAAAGTGAACGAAGCCGGCGTGATTGACATCGCTTTAAAAGATATCAAAGGACAAAGTCATAAACTTACGAGCCTGAAAGGAAAAGTTGTCCTACTTGACTTTACGATTTACCAAAACGCGATAGCCGCCGATCATAACTTATGGCTACGCGAACTATACGACAAATACGCATCCAAAGGATTGGAAATATATCAAGTCTCTTTCGATGCCGACGAACATTTCTGGCGTCGCTCGGCAGACAACTTGCCGTGGATTTGCGTGAGGGATCCGCAAGGTATATATTCGGTAACTCTTTCGCTATATTCCGTGCAAAACTTGCCTACTTACTTTCTTGTCGACCGCAACAATGACTTAGTGATGCGCGGCGAGGATGTAAAAGACGTGGAAACAGCCGTGCGCACGCTATTATGAGGCAGATAAGAAATCTAAACCGGACTTATGTCAGCATTGACCGCCGTTAAGCGATATATTGAACTGGGTGAGGTAAACAAGGCGATTGGCTTGTTAGATGAATACCTTGCCGGCGATGAACCCGCGCACAGCGACACGGCGTATTATCTGAGAGGAAACGCCTATCGTAAGATGGGAAATTGGCAACAAGCTCTCAACAACTACAAGTATGCCGCCGAAGTAAATCCGGATAGTCCGGCCGTCGAAGCAGGAAAGGCGCTTCTCGACATACTCAACTTCTATCACAAAGATATGTATAACCAATAGTAAAATAACAAACTTAGATAATTGAATAACAAACGTCAATAATACACTAACAAACACGAAAAAAATAATAAATAAAAGGCTTATGGCAAAAATTAAAGGTGCTATCGTCGTAGATACAGAGCGATGCAAAGGTTGCAGCCTTTGCGTGGTAGCTTGTCCGCTCCATGTCATTGCGTTGAATAAGGAAGTAAATATAAAAGGATACAACTATGCCGGACAGATACTGGAAGATACGTGCAACGGATGCAGTTCCTGCGCCATCGTTTGTCCGGACGGATGTATCTCCGTCTATAAAGTAAAGGAGGCTTAACGTATGGAAGAAATCGTACTACTGAAAGGAAACGAGGCTATCGCACATGCTGCCGTCCGTTATGGAGCGGACGGATACTTCGGTTACCCGATCACTCCGCAATCGGAAGTCTTGGAAACACTTGCCGAGTTGAAGCCATGGGAAACGACCGGCATGGTCGTGTTGCAAGCCGAAAGCGAAGTAGCAGCTATCAACATGGTATACGGAGGTGCCGGAACGGGAAAGATGGTTATGACCTCTTCATCAAGTCCGGGCGTCAGCCTAAAACAAGAAGGGATTTCATATTTAGCGGGGGCAGAACTCCCCTGTCTAATAGTCAATGTTATGCGCGGCGGGCCGGGTCTGGGAACCATTCAGCCAAGTCAGGCCGATTATTTCCAGACTGTCAAAGGCGGCGGGCACGGCGATTATCGCTTAATAGCCCTTGCTCCTTCATCGGTGCAGGAAATGGCCGATTTCGTCGGACTTGGTTTTGAGTTGGCATTCAAATATCGCAATCCGGCCATTATTTTGGCCGACGGCGTCATCGGGCAAATGATGGAGAAAGTCGTGTTGCCCGCACAACGTCCGCGTCGCACCGATGAAGAAGTGATCGCACAATGCCCGTGGGCAGCCAACGGGAAACCAACCAGTCGCCGCCCGAACGTTATCACTTCGCTCGAACTACAACCGGAACTGATGGAAGCAAACAACCTGCGCTTTCAACAAAAATACCAAGTCATCGAAGCCAATGAAGTACGCTACGAAGAAATAGAGTGTGCGGATGCCGTTTATTTAATCGTCGCATTCGGATCTATGGCACGCATCGGACAGAAAGCAATGGAATTGGCACGTGCCGAAGGCATCAAAGTGGGCATTTTGCGCCCCATTACGTTGTGGCCGTTCCCTACAAAAGCCATAGCCGACTATGCCGGAAAGGTAAAGGGAATACTTACGACAGAACTTAACGCAGGGCAGATGATAGAAGACGTCCGTCTGGCTGTCAACGGCCGTGTGCGCGTCGAACATTTCGGACGTCTGGGCGGTATCGTACCGGATCCGGACGAGATCGTAGTAGCATTGAAAGAAAAATTGATTCAAACGACTAAATATGACTCCTGATAAAATTCGAAGCCTGCTGAATACCTTATTTTTATTAGGCGCGCTGGCTTCTGTCCTCATTTACTTTTTGGTGGCAGACAAGACTATTTTCTTTTACGTATGCATTGTGACGCTCTGCATCAAAGTAATTGAGTTTATCATCCGTTTTACATTTCGATAAACGACCCTATTATGATTACGAAAGAAGAAATAATTCAACCCGAGCATTTGGTTTACACAAAACCGACGCTCATGAACAATAATCCCATGCACTATTGCCCGGGATGCAGTCACGGCGTAGTACACAAACTGATTGCCGAGGTAATAGAAGAAATGGGAATGGAAAATAAAGCGGTAGGTATCTCACCCGTAGGCTGTGCCGTATTCATTTATAACTATCTGGATATAGATTGGGAAGAGGCTGCGCACGGACGCGCGCCTGCTCTGGCAACAGCAATCAAGCGTCTCTGGCCAAGCAGGCTCGTATTTACATATCAAGGCGACGGAGATTTGGCATGTATCGGCACGGCAGAAACAATCCATGCGCTTAATCGAGGCGAGAACATCACAATTATCTTTATCAACAACGCTATCTACGGCATGACCGGCGGGCAAATGGCGCCCACCACGCTAATGGGAATGAAAACCTCTACTTGTCCGTACGGCCGCGACGCCCATCTGCACGGCTACCCCTTAAAGATTACGGAACTGGCGGCTCAACTGGAAGGGACTGCCTATGTTACTCGCCAGGCGGTACATACTGTTCCGGCCATCCGCAAAGCGAAGAAAGCCATCCGCAAAGCTTTTGAGAACTCTATGACCGGCAAAGGTTCCAACCTCGTTGAGATTGTTTCCACTTGTAACTCGGGCTGGAAGATGACG